>CAZNSF010000167.1:0-6523 GCA_964575565.1 uncultured Verrucomicrobiota bacterium
CCACTGATCTTTGGAATAGAAGAGCCCATTACGCTCGAAGTGCCCTCTAAACTAGCCGATAGCTTAAGGAATGGTAACCTCGATGTCGGCTTAATCCCTACTGCAGAGTATCTCGAACATCCTTCCTACCAAATTGTCCCAGGAATTGCTGTGGCTTGCCGCGGCCCTGTCCAAAGCGTTTACCTTGCTCACCGAAAACCCTTTGCTCAATTGCAAACAGTCGCTCTCGATCCAGCTTCGAAAACTTCGAATCTTCTTCTTAAGGTCATCTTTGCTGAATTCTTAAGGCTTACACCGCGTTACGAAATTCCAAAAAATAGAGTTTCTTACGATGCGCAACTTGTCATTGGTGATCCAGCGCTTTTAAGGCGTGCTCGATTTCTTCGCGAAGGCTACCAAATCTTTGATCTCGGTGAAATCTGGCACCAGAAAACCTCTCTCCCTTTTGTCTTTGCCTTTTGGGCTATCCGCGATGGAATTGATGGCTTGCCTTATCTCGAAATTTTAACTCGCGCGAAAGAAAATGGGCTACAGCATATCCCGGAAATCCTCTCTACCGAAAAAGTGCTTCCCAAAAAAATCGCTCGCGAATATTTAACCCGTCATATTCATTACGAGCTTGGCACTGAAGAAGTAAAAGGTTTGTTGGAATTTCAGCGACTATGTGTGCAACATGGCTTGATTTCCAAGGTTTCTGAACTCAAATTAGCAGCTTAATGAAAACAAAATTACTTGGAGTGATTGGCAGTTTAAACCGTAATTCCTTAACTCGCTATGCTGTCGGGTATATACTCGAACACGCCAAGGCATGCGGCGCCGAAATCCAAATACTCGATTTACACGAAACACCGCTGCCTTTGTTTAATCCAGAGAGACCGCAGCACCCGGAGTATTTACGGGCTCGCGACCAAGTAAACTGGGCAAATGCTTTTCTCTTGGGCACACCGGATTATCACGGAGGAATGTCTGGTGTGATGAAAAACTTTCTCGATTATTTTTGGAAAGAATTTTCTGGTAAGTTATTTGGTTATGTTTGTGCCTCGCACGAAAAAGGCTTAACCGCCATGGACCAAATGCGTACCTCGATTCGACAATGTTACGGCTGGAGCGTGCCTTATGGAGCATGTATTACCGATGATGATTTTGATAAAAACTCTAAGAAAATCGTAAATCCAAAAATTGCCGGGCGCCTTGAATTATTAGCCTATGATCTAACAATCTACGCGCCTTTACTTCGTAAACAATTTGAAGCCGATGTTGCTAGTTCGAACGTTAAAGCCGGCTTTGCCTCTCATCACCAGCCGAAGAAAAAGTGAATGGACAATGTGAGGGTGTCAAACGGCTTCTTATTGTAGCTTCAAAGTAGCGGCAATAGAAGGATACTCCTTCTGTACTTTTTCATCTTGCGCTAAAATATCACGATAAGTCTTACTTTTGCGTAGGCACAAATAAATGCCCAAAGTCAGTGCTAATGCTGGTAACCAACTAAGCATCCACACGCGTAATGATAAAAAGAACCATGTAATAGCTGCAATAAGACCCATGACAACAGCAAAACTGGTAAAGCTTTGTACCCTCTTATAGAAGCGGTAACATTTCTCACCAACACGTTGTTTCAGCTGTTCTTCTAATAGTTTGTCCGGATACTCTGTACGTTTCAAGGTAAGAGCGTAAGTGCCAGCTGGAACTTGGATGCATGTACCAAGACCTGGAAATTTTTGGAGCCGTTCAACAACTTGAGGAGAAACTATCTCACTACCGGAAAAAAATAGCTTCCCACTGGGAATTAATAGATTTGAAACTTCAATTGGATCGTGAGCATATCGTTCTATTTCTTCTGGCAGGGGTTCATCCAGAAAAATGTGTAATAAGTATGCTCCGTCGGCACCAGTTTCAATTTGGTAAGCCTGTCCTTTAGATACGGCATGAGATAAGGCCTTCTCTGGATTACTTGAAAATTGAGTATCAAAATCCTTATCTAGAGCTTGTGGATCAAACAAGCAAACTGCTGCGACATCTGTTCCTGCTGATGCTACAAAACGCATAAGTTGTATAAAGTTTAATGATGGGCAATCTATAGGACCTTTTTTCTATTCGCAATCGAATAAAGCTATTTTAACATGAATCTACCTTTCCATTTTCTCCTTTTATCCCCCTTCTTTCATCAGCTTATTATACCTCGCATACGGATACCAATAAGGCTTGATCTCTTGTTTATAGTCCAGATGCACATGTTTCGTTTCTCGAAATTCATCCAGACCTTCTTCGCCGAGTTCACGCGAATGGCCGGTCTGACGCATCCCTCCAAAGGGACCCGCATCATTATCGGTTAAAGGATCGTTAATCCAAAAGGTTCCAGCCGTGATTCGCTCCATGGCTTTCATCGCCCATTCCATGTTGTTCGTATAAATATTTGCGCCGAGACCGTAAGTGCTATCATTAGCTAATTCAATGGCTTCATCAATATCCTGCACCCGTATAATAGGCAGAATAGGGCCGAAGGTTTCTGTTTTTACTAAACGCATTTCTTGGCGAACATTCACCATCACGGTCGGTTCATAAAAAAATCCTTTTTTAAATTTTGGGGAACGCTGACCGCCGCACAAAACGCGCGCTCCATCTTCCACAGCTTCTTGAACTCTCACACGAACATCTTCAAGTTGCTGCAGATGAATCATGGGGCCGATATCGGTTTTAGGATCGAGACCATTCCCAAGCCGAAGAGATTTAGTGAATTGAACAACGCGGCGCGTAAATTTTTCGAAAATATCCTTAAAGACATAAAAGCGTTTAGCGCCTGTGCAAACTTGGCCTGTATTGAGATATGCTGCCCACGAAGCTGCCCGAGCTGCGATTTCTAGATCTGCATCGCTGCAGACAATAAAAGGATCATTTCCGCCAAGTTCGAGATGCGATTTTTTAATTTGCGCAGCGCAAAGTTGACCAACTCGCTTGCCTGTTTCAACTGATCCGGTAAGCGCGATTAAATCTGTATCGGGATGTTTGATAAGCTCTGTTCCTATTCCTTCGCCACTACCTGTAACTATATTGATAACTCCGGGCGGTAAGATTTTGAAAATATCTGCTAAGGCTAAGGTCGCTAATGGCGTTTCGCAACTGGGCTTAATAATTACCGTGTTACCGGCTGCTAAAGCTGGGGCAACCTTCCATGCCAAAAGAAGCAAAGGATAGTTCCAAGGAATAATGGCTACGACGACTCCATAAGGTTCTTTGATCGTAAAATTTACTTGATGTTCAAAAACAGGTGGAATGGAGTTACCACGCGAGTTTCGGCCAATTTCCGCGTAATAATCAAAACACGAAGCAGACCAATCGACCTCATCACGATTTTCACAGAAAGGTTTGCCGCCTTCGAGGGTCATGAGGCGTGCCAACATTTTTTTCTTCTCACGCATCTGGCTGGCAATCTCATGCAAGAGAGTTGCCTTTTCAGCGCCAGGAATCCACCGCCATGTTTTGAATGCGACACGCGCTGCCTGGATAGCTAATTGGGCATCTTCTGTTGTGCCTTGAGAAATTTGCTCCACGACTTCTTCTGTAGCCGGGTTAATGACGGCGATAGGTTCTCGCTTTGCTTTCAGACACTGGTTGTTGACCCATTGATATTTCATGACTACCTTTTAACCAACTCGTCAAACAGATTCAAGCTTGCCTCGCAAAAGAAAAGTAACGATTTGGCCATTTCAGAAATCAAGGTTTCGCACACATACCACATTCCCCATTTTTCTTGTAAGCAATCCATTAAACGTGTTGTCATATTGTTAATTAACAATATAACAATATATATTACAGAAATGTTAGTTAGCTCTTAGCGATTTATTCCATTTTTTGTAAACGCTCGACATCTGCAAGATCCTGTGGACGCCCTGTCGCTAGTTTATTCTTGATGAGAAGCTCTTTGCTTAACATACACACTTTCAATTTATCGAGATGCGTTGATTCTTTCGTAGCCCATGCCTGATCAAACTCAACTCCACTAAGTCCTGTTAAAATATCGATTCGATGAGGAGCAATCCCTAATTGAATCACTTGATCAGGCTTAAGAAAATCTTCTGCACACAGCCCCGTACTGCCAAACCCAAACGCTTGAATCACTTTTTCTAATCGAGCAGAATTCTGGCTCGATACCCTTACAAAGATATCTATATCTCCTGTAAAACGAGGGGCGCTATGCAAAGCTAGATTGTAGGCCCCGACAACAAGATATTCAACTTTGTGAGAGTTTAACAATTCGATAAACTCTTTTAAATCCTTTTGAAGCTTCATCGGTTAGTGAATTCCCTTGTTGAATTAATTCAAGGAGTAAGTCGAGCCTTTGTTGGCCGGAAAGAGAGCGGTAAAAACGTAAATCCGCTTCTTCAGCCTCCTTCCATGAACCAAACTTATGGACTACAACTTCCATGTTTTTGTCTTAAGAGTATGCTATCACAATGCCAGCCTAAGAGAAAGAAACTTTGTTGCCACAACTTTTTTCCGCCACATTCACCCTTTAAAGGCATATAGTAAGTAGAGACCTTATGAAACCGACCGATGGCAGCCTTCTAGAACGATTTACCGACCAGAATGATCAATTGGCATTTGATGAGCTTGTGCAGCGGCATGGCCGGATGGTAATGGGCATTTGCCAACGCATCCTTGGATCATCGCATGATGCCAATGATGCTTTCCAAAGTACCTTTCTTATTCTTATTCAAAAAGCAAGTTCTATGTACCAATGGGAAAGTATTACCGGTTGGCTTTATCGGGTAGCACAACGAACGGCCTATAAACTAAAAGCTAAACTTACAAAACGTTACCGACAAGAAGTCGAAATGAAGGAGGAAGAAATGCTAACAGAACCATCTTCTGAAAACCATCAACTATGGCAAGGAATTAAACCTACTCTTGATCTAGAGCTAGGGAAACTTCCAGAAAAATACCGGTTGCCATTGATCCTCTGTTATCTGGAAGGAAGAACGTATGAGGAAGCCGCCAAAGAACTCAAACTTGAGCGATCTATCTTAAAAAGCAGGCTAGAACAGGGTCGTGAGCTTTTAAGGAACCGATTCGTGCGTCGCGGTCTTACAATTTCTAGCGGTGTGCTCGGAACATTGCTTACCCAAAATACTTCCGCTGCAGTGCCAGTCACGCTCATTGCTTCAACCAAGGCAGCTGCTTTATCATTAGTAGCACCAGCAATGGCTGGGGCTGCTGGAGCCATTTCTCCACAAGTCGCTGCTTTAACCCAAGGAGTGATGAAGGCCATGTTTCTCGAAAAATTAGCTTTAAAATCTCTCTTGGCATTTCTGCTGATTAGTTTAGGTGCCGCTATTACAACAACTACTTATCAGCTATCAACCGGACAAGATAACCTCGAACCGCCTAAAAAGGTTGCCAAAGCTGCTTCGAATAAAAAAACAATCAAAACTATTTCAGCACCCAAAACCATTCCGCAGAAAACAAGTTTGGCATCGTCCAATGAACAAAAGCTTCCTCATGCTAAAGATATTTCCGATCAAGTTGAGGTAGAAGAGCAAAACGATTTCACGATCTATCGATTTAATGATGAAATCCAGCCATTAAAAATAAATGATATTTCTATAGATGGACAATATCTTTGGATTGGAGCACACGATGGGATAGTTCGTTATGATATCCAAAACAACATATGGAATTTTTATAGCAAAAAGGAGGGATTTCCTGGAGATATGATTGAGTATATTGATGGACAAGATAATAAAGTTGTCGGTGAAGTTTTTAAAAAACCAGACCCTCCAGATCCGGTATGGCGATCTATGGGCATCTTTAAACTCGACCCGGAAACTTTGACTTGGACTAAAATTAGCAATGAGACTCTTACCGGTCGCATCGGCATTTCAGAACTCACTGCCAATGGTTATAAATGGGTTGCTCATGTTGGGGACTACGTATGGGATGACAATCTTGGTGAAAGCGTTGTTGAAACCCCCGGCACCGTTTCATGTTACAATCAACTCGATGGAGCCCTAATAAAAAGGTATGAGGTTGCTGATGGTTTAGCCCATAGTTATTGTTATAAACTTGCTTTTGATGGTAACCAACTATGGGTATCTCATTGGGAAGAAAATCGAGGTTTGAGTCTTTTTAATTTCGAGAGTGCCAGATGGCAAGTAGTCACACATAGTAGTAATGGCATCCCTTTGGGAGGTAAAAAATTGGTTTTTGATGGTCATTTTTTGTGGATCGGGAAAAATAACGGCGTTACAAAATTAGACACAAAAACATTTGAAGCTATAGATTATTCTCAAAAAGAGTACCATTTCCCAGGATATTGGGTTTCTGATATTGTTGTAGATCAAGATTTTGTATGGGCTGGTATCATCGATGTAGGCGCTCTTCATAAGATAATGGAAGCGCCTTATGGAAGTGTTGGTATCGGACGACCTGGTGCAACTGGTGCAAGAGTTACCCATGATAAAACAGAAAAAACACCTTATGGAATATCAGGTATTATAAGGTTTAAAAAAGATTCTGTTCCAAAAGC
>CAZNSF010000168.1:0-2685 GCA_964575565.1 uncultured Verrucomicrobiota bacterium
CCTGAACCAGGATCTACCACGTATATTCGCGATGATGAACCGCTGGAAGGAATTGATCCTACGCCCATGGATAGTGTCTTTGCTTCCGCTAAGAAACTTGCTGATGAAATGCAAGTTGCCGCAAAGAATATGAACGCCCTCACCACCGAAATGCAAGATCGCTTGCCTGTACTGATCGCCGAACTTGAAAAAACACTTGCCTCCGCCCAAACCCTTGCAGGAGACGCCAAGCATTTGACAGGTGATGTTCAAAGAATGGTCGATACAAACCGCGAAAATCTCCAACATTTGATTTCGAATGGACGCCAGATAACCATTTACATGAAAAGCCTAACCCATGTGCTAGCTGCTCGCCCATGGAAAATTATCTGGGGATTTGGCGGATCGCTCCCTATCGAGCTCGAAGAAGAAACATTTGAGCCTCCCGCAAAGACAGATTCAAAAGAGAACTAGTGAAAAAAACGAAGTTTTGATTTTCAAAATTTCACGCGCCTTTCGTGTTCGAAGATGACTTCCCAATCTGATCTATATCGCGGTTTAATCCGTGTTAGTTGTATCATCAATTCTATTCACGATTATGCCCAACTCCTTACCTCCATTCTTCAGATCACCAAGGAAGTGCTTAATTGCGATGCAGGCAGTCTCATGCTTTATGAGGAAGCTACGGATCACTTGGTGTGGCATGTTGCATTGGGTGAAAAGGCAGACCAACTTAAAAAAATGGGGTATCTTAAAATGGGGCAAGGAATTGCCGGTTGGGTAGCTCAACATCGAAAGGCCGCTTTAGTAGCGGATACAGCCAAGGACGAACGTTTTTTTAGCGGTGCGGATACACGAACCGGCTTTCACACGCGCTCGATTGTTTGTGTGCCATTACTTCTAGAAGATAAATTAGTAGGGGTGTTACAGGCATTAAACCCTTTGCATAAAAAGTTTTTTGATGAACACGATTTAGAGGTATTCGAGGCGTACGGCGCAATGGCGGCAACGGCCATTGAAAAAATACGATGGCACGAGATAACTATTCAGCAGCAAAAGATTCAACAAGAACTTGAAATTGCGCAGGAGATTCAATCGCGATTTCTCATCCAAAACTTTGAAAAAGCAGAAAAGTCTTTTCAATTAGCTTTTCATTGTCAACCGGCTTCCCATATCGGCGGTGATTTTTATGATATTCGGGAATCTAAGGATGGAAATTACGCTCTGATTCTAGGCGATGTGACGGGTAAGGGTGTACCGGCGGCGCTTTTAATGGCACAAATCCTTTCTGAATTTCGTTATCTTGCGCCCAAAGAAACAGATCCAGGAAAAATCTTAACTTATTTGAATAGTAGTCTTAGTGTACGCAGCGCACGCGGAATGTTTGCGACGGCATGGTGCGCGGTGATTTATCCAGCCAATGGCTCGCTTTTGGGTCGGCATGCTAGCGCTGGCCATCTTTCACCGATTCGATATTTTTCTGAAAAAGCTGAATCGATAGAACCTTTATCAGGATTACCTTTAGGGATTATTCCGGAGAGTGAATATCCTACCACCGATTTTTCTATTAAAAATGGCGAGCTTCTTTGTATTTATACTGATGGGATTACTGAAAGCCGTAATCTTATAGGAGAAGAATTTGGGACCCAAAGAATGCAAAATCTGGTGGCCTCCTTGGGTTCTAGCACTTTTCCTGCTAAGGAAAAAATTCTTGAGTCTGTAACAAAATTTGGCGAAGGCACTTCCCAACGTGATGATATTACTTTCTTAGTCTGCGCGCCTCATCCCATATCCTCTTTGCCTGTTAAGCAAGAGGTGCCTTTTCGTTATCAATGTGCCAGTTGTCCTTCACAAATGGCAGATATCCGTACTCGTATTCGCCAGTCTGCAAGCGCATTTGGGTTCGATGAAGATACGATTACCCATTTGGTGTTAGCAGTGGATGAGGCGTGCACCAATATTATCCGCCATGCTTATGACGGTAAAAGCAGCGGTAAAATAGAAGTGGATGTGAAAGAAAATAATCATGCTTGGGAAGTACGTTTACGTGATTACGGTAAAAAATGTAACCCTGGTGAGCTAAAAGGACGCGACCTCCACGAAGTTAAGCCTGGCGGTCTCGGCCTTTTTTTTATTAAAAAGACTTTCGACGAAGTTTATTTCGAACCACTTCTCGAAGAAGGAAATTGTTTAATTTTAAGAAAAAAGAAGTAACGGAACTAAGCGGTTGTGGCGGTGATAATAACAAAGCGTTAGCGCTCCAATTTTTTGAGAAGGTCTATGCGCCGGTAGATCCTATGAGTTTATTATCGCTGGATGAAGCTCTGAAAAAGAAAGGCTATGGGAATACGCTTACTAGCAACCGAGCGAATCAAGGTATCATCAACGTCTATATATAAGCTACTTTCGGCATGTACGGTTTGCTTTGCCTAATTTAAGCATTACAACTGAATGCCAAACATTTCGATTAAACGATCTAAGTCGGATGGTGTGTAATAATGGATTTCGATGCGACCACCTTCGCTGGTAGAATGGATTTGAACCTTCGTGGCAAGTTTTTGTTGGAGCGCTTCTTGAATGGCGCGCAAATGAGGAGCGGTCTCACCAGTATTTGCTGAAGAAACAGCTTTGGCACGGCCTGTGGTGGCAGATGAAATTTTTGAAACAAGGACTTCTGTTTGCCGCACATTTAGTCCGCGTTTAATT
>CAZNSF010000169.1:0-3937 GCA_964575565.1 uncultured Verrucomicrobiota bacterium
TCCATTCTATCCTCTTCAATCGTGTAAAGCCGACCGAATATTAACTACCGAAAAACAAATTCAACTTTCAACTTTTAACTTTCAACTTCTCCTTTGTCCCGGCCATTGTCCGGGTTCATTATGTTTTTATTTTCCAAATGAGAAAATGCTTTTTGGAGGAGATGTCTTATTTGCTGGAGGTATCGGAAGATCAGATTTACCGGGCTGTTCGGAAAAAGATCTTTTTGAAGCCATCGAAAAGAAAATTCTCATTTTGCCGGATGATACCCAAGTCTTTCCTGGGCATGGAGAAACGACTACGATCGGCGAAGAACGACGGACAAATCCCTTTTTATCACATTTTCAAAAATGATGGATCCAATAAAAGCTCACGAGCATCCTTCGCATATACATGCCAAGCATGAGCCAATTCATGGGCACCATCCTCATGGTCATCCACCGCATTGGTTTCGTCATGTTTGGAATAAGCTCATACTCTGGGAGCTCCATCACCTCCGTTTAACTCTAATCATAAGCTGTGTGGTGGCGGTGATTTTAGTATGGCAAGCTAAGGAATTACCTAAACACCTCCGTGGTGGGCTGGTTAATTTACCGGGGAGCGAAAGCGAACAAGTTCTTTTAGCAGTCGAAAAAGATTTTTCAAAAGCTATCGCTTACCCCACCATTTTGGTTCAGGAGGGCCTTGGCTCGCAAAAAGAACTTGAACAAAGCTGGCAAAAAGCGCTTCGAGCAGTAAATCGAATTTCTCCTGTACGAGATGTGATCGATATGCACTTGGGTCGAGAAATTTCTGCGACAATTACGGTAAATACCCACTCATTTTCTGAGGCCCACCAGATGATTAGCAAGATGCATCAGGAATTCGATCAAATGCAAAAGGAAGGGTTGTTGCCCATCAACGAAAATAAGCTTCCGAATATTAAAGTTTCGGATGGACCTTTTGTAGTCACTTTAGAAACGGATGTGCGTTCTTTTAAAGAAGGTGAACTTCGGCGGAAGGTTTTGGAAGATAGCCTTACCAAAATGAAATTGCCGCAAGGTTCCTCCCTCGAAATGAGTGTAATACGTCATCCTCGCAGAAACTTTGCGATGGTAGAGGCGAATGTTCATTCTTATCAAGAAGCAGAGTCTTTGACAGCGGGCTTACAAAAGGGACTACACGATTTGAATTTGCCCATGGGCACTGGGGTACAGGTAACTGGGCTGCCAGCTTTGTTTTATGATTTGAATCGAGAAGCAACCATTGCCTTAAGGAAAGCTGAATGCATTGGTTTGCCAATTTGTTTCCTGATCCTTATTTGGGTATTTGGTTCACCCATCGCAGCCTTACTACCCATTACCATCGCTTTGCTTACGCTTATGATGGGATCTGCAGTAATGAGCAAAGTGGGTGAGTACACTGAAATTTCGATGTTTGTACCAAGCGTACTTTCCATGATTGGTCTAGGAGTAGGGGTAGATTATATGCTGATCATGCTTTCACGATTTCGAGAGTGTGTGGGTAAACATGCCTCTGTAGATGAAGCTATCATGGAAGCTATGCATTTGGCCGCGCCCACCCTGTTCGGCTCTGGTTTCACGGTAGCCATTGGTTTCTCTGCTTTGGTCTTTACACCGGTAACGCTTTTTCGCGCCATGGGAATTGCCGGCATCGTGGTTATCTTAAGCACTCTTCTATGTATTTTCGTGCTTGCACCACCCCTCTTTAAAATTACCTCGCGTTTTATTGTTTGGAATAAACCGATTAAGGCAGGAATTCCTTTTTGGAAACGCTGGACCCATTTTGTAATGGAACATCCTTTAATCTGCCTGTTAACTGGATTAGTGCTGATGTTAGCCATGGCGTGGCCGGCACTGGATATTCAAACCGCTTCGTTGAACCCGGAAGCGTTACCATCCTCATTAGAATCGCGCCGAGGATATAGTTTATGTAAAAACGGCTTCGGAGCCGGTTGGTTAATGCCGGCAGTTATTGTTGTTGAGAGGCCCAAAAATGTAAGCAACGAAGAATATTTACACCGAGAGCAGACCTTTATCCGTCATTTGAGAGGTATGGATTCTACATTCGATGCCGTTGGCGCTAGCGACCTTACTGCAGCGCAGAACCAAGGCTTTAGTATCGAAATTCCATCCAATTTCTTTATCCCAAAAAACGGTCGTAACCATCTGATTTTGGCTATGTTCGATGGTAACCCCATGTCTTTTGAAGGAAGAAAATGGATAGAAGAAATTCGGAAGATGGGGCGCTCCGAATGGGAAAAGGGGAAAGAAGGATTTTCTTCTAAAGTAGGAGGTGTGGTGGCAAGCACATTGGATATTGACCAAGCTGTAGCTATTTATCTTAAGCGAACAGCTATTTTTTGTCTGGTAACTACCTTTTTATGTTTTGCTTTTCTCTATCGCTCGATCCTTATTCCCTTGGAAGCCATCATAATGAACCTACTCTCGGTATCAGCAGCATACGGATTTTTAGTGCTGTGGTTTCAAAAAGGTCTTGGGGCTTTCTTAGCCCCCTTGCAAGTTGCAGGCAGCCAAGGAATGAATTCCGTGGTGATTCTTCTTCTTTTTTGTGCCCTCTTTGGTCTTTCGATGGATTACCAAGTTTTTTTGATTGCTCGTATTGCCGAAGAATGGCGGCGTTCGCATAATAACAAACTGGCCGTTCGCCATGGGATTGAATTAACCGGGAAAGTCGTTACTGGCGCAGCAGCAGTGATGATTTCGATATTCCTTTCTTTTGCTTTCGTTTCGGTACTCGAGACACGACAGTTCGGGACAGGTATGGCAGCTGCGATTTTGTTTGATGCTACGATTATCCGGCTACTGGTCTTTCCATCGATCATGCTTCTATTTGGCCGCGCCAATTGGTGGTGGCCTTTTCGGGCACATGATACCCACAGCTAAACTCTATTTTTAAATATCCCTACCATAAACTGCTTTTCGGCCAAGCTCTTCCTCAATGCGTAATAACTGATTATATTTAGCTACACGATCGGTACGACAAAGAGAGCCTGTCTTAATTTGGCCCGCATTGGTTGCTACCGCGATATCGGCGATGGTTGTATCTTCCGTCTCACCCGATCGATGGCTAATGATCGCCGTATATCCTGCGCGGTGCGCCATATGGATTGCAGCAAGAGTTTCCGTAAGTGTTCCAATTTGATTGACCTTAATGAGAATGGAATTGCCGATACCGAGGTCGATGCCTTTTTTGAGAAATTCGGTATTGGTAACGAAAAGATCATCACCTACTAATTGAGTGTTTTTACCAAGAGCGTCGGTTAATTTTTTCCAGCCGTCCCAATCGTTTTCAGCAAGTCCATCTTCGATAGAAATGATAGGAAACTTTTTTTGGAGATCCCGATAAAAATCAATCATTTCTACTGCAGTACGCGAGGACCCATCCGATTTTTTAAAGATGTAACGTTTGGAGGTTTCATCATAAAACTCGCTGGATGCGGAATCGAGAGCGATGAAAATCTCTTTACCGAACTTATAACCTGCTTTTTTAACAGCGAGCGCAATGACTTCTAAGGCGTCGATATTTGATTTTAATTTTGGCGCAAAGCCGCCTTCATCCCCTACTGCTGTAGAAAGGCCCCGATCGTGAAGCACGCTTTTTAAGCAATGAAAAATTTCTGTTCCCATTCGCAATGCTTCACCGAAAGAAGAAGCTCCCTTCGGCATAATCATAAATTCCTGGATATCCACAGGCGCATCGGAATGGGCTCCCCCATTCAAAATATTCATCATGGGAACAGGTAACACGTTGGCACGAGAACCTCCGAGATATTTAAAAAGAGATAGTTTGAGCGCTGTAGCAGCTGCATGGGCATTCGCTAGTGAGACAGCTAACAGAGCATTGGCGCCTAATGCGGATTTATTGGGGGTACCATCGAGTTTTAAAAGTTGGGCATCGAGTTCTGATTGCTTAAGG
>CAZNSF010000170.1:0-4093 GCA_964575565.1 uncultured Verrucomicrobiota bacterium
GAGCATAAAATGTGAAAAATAACATGAATTTCATAAAATCGTCCTATTTTTGGTGATTCATTTTGTGGTTTCAAATAAGAAAAGTTTTATGAAAGGCACCAAAAGCATTTTTTCGACCAACAAAAACCTAAATGCGTAAGCCCTGAATCATGGATTTGCTTTGAGGAGATCTTTGTGTAACCTATGCAGCGTGAAGTCTTTCGGTTGTATTTTGATTTTATATTTTTCCTCATGCCAATTACAGGCTCAGGAATGGGTTGCTTTCGAAAAATACCACGAAACGATCTCGCGAAAAGAATTTTGCCGTCTCGTCGACCAGGTTTATAACCCTAGCAAAATAGTTTATGATTATCTAAATATCGCCGATGATTTTGTAGAATTCTTTGAAGATACCGAAAAAAGTAAGCTCGAATTTACTTTGCGGTTCGCTAACCCCGAAGAAACTCCTCGTAAACCATCTCCACATTTTAAAACCATTCCCGACCTTCGCCGACTTACCAATCCAAAGGCTCAACCTCTTCGTGGAATTCGCATTGTCGTTGATCCCGGCCATATCGGAGGCGTGTGGTCAGATACAGAGAATCGATCTGTTATCTGGGGAAATAATCCTATCATCCGAGAAGGCGATAAAAACTTGCAAGTAGGCAAGCTGCTTAAGGCGCGATTAGAAACCGCTGGCGCTGAAGTTTATATCACCCACGAAAAACCAGAGCCGACCACCAGCTCGCGGCCGCAAGACTTTCTCAATGAAGCGCGACAAGATATTTACACCGAGTATAAAGTAAACGAAGAAACTGCAAAAGCGCGGCATGATTACTTCGAAAAAATTATTGGCTGGCGAGCGGATCTTTATTTTTATCGCCGCGCAGAAATTACTCAACGGGCGGAAAATATTCGCGCTCATTTTTTGCCCGATCTTAATATTTGCAACCACTTTAATGCTACCGAAACCAGCGGTTCCGGCAAAATAGTTAAAGATAATCGTCATGTCTTCTTTATCAATGGGTGTTATGGCCCTGATGAAGTAGTAAATCCAATGACACGTTTTTTGATGTTCTCTAAACTTTTGGAACAATCTCTCGAAATCGAAATACCAGTGGCTGATGCCATCTCTAAAGAGATGTTGAAGGTTGCTAATTTACCGGCAGTCAACTACGGTCGCGAAAAGTATAAGTGCCGGGTGAATGATAACCCTTATCTTTATGCCCGTAACCTCGCTGCAAGTCGTCGATACCCAGGCCCTTGCGTGGTCTTAGAACCTTTTTATATGAATAATGCTTGGACCGCTGCGCGCCTTGCAGCCGGTGATTATGATGGCATTCGCCCAGTAGCCGGCGGAAATTACCGCAGTATTTTTCGCGAATACTCCGATGCCGTAGCAGATGCCATTATCAAAACTTACTCCCAGTGGATCCGGTGGGAATGAAGATTGTACATCGTGTTAGATACAAATTTGTTTGCCTCATGGATTGAAGGTCGCATACTATGCAATCTTTTCAGTTAGTCCAGGCCCATAGCTCAACCCCAAAAAAATTCGGGTTTGGATTGATAGAGCTTCTTGCATCGAAGGCATATTCTCTGTCAAAATAACTTTTTCTAAAGCGCCCATAGCTCAATTGGATAGAGCATCTGACTACGGATCAGAAGGTTGTAGGTTCAAGTCCTGCTGGGCGCACCATCCTTCGCTTCGCCCCCGAATGTGTTCGGGGTTGAGCTACGGCTGGCAGGCCATCCTTTTTCGTAAGCCAAAATGAAAGTTCATCAAATTCCAAAAACTCGCTTCACATTCTTGGCAATTTTTTCGACAGTTTCTTCGAGAGATATTCCCCATATTTCTGAAACTTTTTCTGCAACGAACCGTGTATAAGCAGGTTCATTGCGTTTACCACGATGCGGCGCAGGGGCTAGATAGGGACAATCGGTTTCTAAAAGGAGTTGATCGTGCGGCGTGGCTTGGATCACCTCACGAAGCATAGCAGCATTTTTAAATGTAAGAATGCCACCCACCGAGATCTTATATCCCAGCTGAAATACTCGTTCGGCTGTTTTAAGGTCTGAACCAAAACAATGCATCACCCCACACTCTTCGCGGAAACGACCAAATTCTTCAAGAATCTGTAATGTTTCTTCATATGCATCACGACAATGAATAATAACCGGCTTATCATAACGTTTGGCTAATTCCAGTTGACGTAAAAAATATTCCTTTTGCCGTTTTTTCTCTTCCTCTGGATCGACTGGCGGAAGGCGATGATAATCCAAGCCTGTTTCCCCAATTGCAATCACACGATGGTGACAAAGCGCATTTTCTAAAAGAGAAAATTCATCCGGTCGCAAGGCATCCAATGCGGTGGGATGTACCCCTACCGCAGCAAAAACATTTGGGTATTTTTCGCAGAGTTTCAACGCTCGATCCATTGAATCTCGTCCAATGCCAATAGTAATAACCTTAGAAACACCGGCTTGATGCGCCCGTTCGATCACAGCATCCCGATCCACATCATAATCAGGATAATCCAAATGAGCATGGGTATCGGTAATCATACTTTCAGGAGACTTCCACGACTTGTCCATCATATGCCAAATTGGTTCCTTTCGGAAGTTCTGCGTTAGTTTGGGTGTGATCAAGATTATGGGCAATATGGGTGAATAAAGCGCGCCCAGGCTGAACATCGCGTACTACTTCCAATGCTTCATCAATGGTTAAATGCGTGGGATGAGGTGTTTTGCGTAGTGCATCTAAAATCAAAAGAGGAATGCCGCGAATATCTTTGCGAACAGCAGCTGACACTTCCTTGCAATCCGTAATATAAGCAAAACGCGGACCTTGGGTATCATCAAAACGAAAACCCAGTGATTCGGTGCTCCCATGCGGCATTCGATAAGGAGTAAGCCGTAGATGATTCAGCTGAAAAGCCCCCTTGATTTCGTGCAAATCCAATTCGGGCAATCCTCTGTAAGGCGGCGGTTTTTGAACCGCATACGGAAAGATTCGGTGGATATATTCAATCACGCGTGCAGATCCATAGGCAGGCAAACGCTTGCCATGCAAATCGCAGAAACGCCGCAGGTCATCAAGACCCATGATATGATCAGAATGTTCATGGGTATAAACGATAGCATCCAGATTTTGAATATTTGCACGGAGACATTGCAGTCGAAAATCCGGTGTTGTATCTACTACAAGATGGAAACCATTGCTCTCCACAAGAATCGAAGAGCGAGCCCGCTTATTCAGTGGATCGGGTGAATGGCAAACTTCGCAAGAGCACCCAATCATAGGTACGCCATTGGAAGTACCGGTTCCAAGAAAGGTAATTTTCAAGATATCTGAATATTCTCGAACGGGAGAAATTTATAAAGACTTGTTAGTCTTCGTCTCGCTTTTCGAGTTTTTAGGCGATTTAGGTTTTGGTAAATACATTTTACCAGCGGGAGCTGCGCGATTTATTTCGGCATACTTATTATCCCCATATTTAATGACACGCAGTTCTACATCAACAAGCCCTGTCTCCAGTGAGGCTAAAGCGCGAAAAGCCGCTCGCGAAAGATCAATCACACGGCCATCATGAATCGGCGGTAACCGATCATTAACCCGCACCTTCACTGTTTTACCATTACTAAGATTTTTAACTTCCACCACTGAATTGAGGGCTAAAGAAGGATGCGCTGCAGTCATGGCATTCATGTTGTAAATTTCGCCATTAGCAGTACGATCTCCCTGGTCATCATACCACGAAGCCATGCCATATTGACGACCATCTTCTGTCCAAACCAAATGATCGCGCGAAGTAGCACAGGAGGTAAGGAGCCAGGATCCGCAAACCATAAGCCATAAGCTAAAACAAACAGAAGATCGGAAATGAACCCATAGATCCCAAATTCTGAATTTCAAGCGCTGAATCTTCATGATAAGATAATATACTTTAAATATTGCACTTATCATGGACGGATGTCTACAAAATCTATAAATGCTAGTTTCTATTCGCATCAAAAATCTTGCGCTCGTTGAGGATCTCTCCTTAGATTTCGAGAATGGTTTTAATGTCATTACCGGTGAAACAGGCGCTGGTAAATCTATTCTCATTGGAGC
>CAZNSF010000171.1:0-6478 GCA_964575565.1 uncultured Verrucomicrobiota bacterium
CATTTCCACATTCGAACGAATCTTAGTTTTATGGCGAATGCCTGCAGTATCCACAATGACATAAGGCTTTTTTTGGAATTCTACCGATAATTCTACCGAATCTCGTGTTGTTCCCGGTACGGCGCTCACAATCACTCGCTCTGCACCTAGCAATCGATTCATTAGACTCGATTTACCCACATTGGGTCTTCCCACAACAACAATATGGGGAGCGACGGCTGGCCTCTCGTTCTTATTTTCTTGTTTCTTCGGTTCTTTATTTTCTCCTAACAGCGCTTTCCACAACTTTTCCATTCCTCGACCATGAGATGCCGATACTAAGAAGATAGGATCTATGCCTAATTGGAAAAACTCTGTTGCGCGCGCCTCATGTACTGGCAAATCGAGCTTATTAACGACCAGCCACCATTTTTTACCGCTTTTGCGTAACTTGGCCGCAATCTCTTGATCCAACGGGCGTAATCCCTCTAATCCATCGGCAACCATTAAAATTAAATCTGCGGACTCCATTGCAACTTCTACTTGGATTTGAACTGCTTGGGCAATCTCTTTGGGTGTAATCTCGTTTTCAAAAAGTCCTATACCGCCAGTATCTATAAATTCGAACTGCCTATTTTCTCGTTCGACCATAGCGCTGATCCGGTCCCTTGTAACACCCGGCTGGTCATGCACGATAGATACTGTTCGTCTTGCCAACCGATTGAGTAAAGCAGATTTGCCTATATTCGGTCTTCCTACGATCACAACCTTTAACATAAAATCATGCTGCAATGGAAAGCTTGGCGTTGGAAAGAAAAAAGTAGAGAAAATTTGTCAATCAACCTTTTTCTTGTTAGAATTTTTAAGAAATATTCCATGATAGCCTCGATCCCCCTTTATTTACTATTAGCGCGCGCCTGGAAACAACAAACGGCTCATCGCCTCCATCAAATGCTGCAACAATCTCGGCTGATGTTAAGCGTGATTGTCTTATTTGTTATGAGTTATTGGGTTTTCTTTACATGGTTTTTTCATTACGGCATCCACTATGTGCAGTTCAACATTCCTGCGCTTGGGGATCTGCTTCTTTCGCGCATGTTTTATCTGCTTTTCGCGCTGGTCTTCTCAATGCTTACTATCAGTAGTGTGATTATCGGCTACGGTGTCTTTTTTCGAAATCAAGAAACGGCATGGCTCCAAACATTACCTGTTTCCCATGAGCAACTTTTTCGCTGGAAATTTGTAGAAATGTCGTTTTTGGCATCCTGGGCTTTTGTCTTTCTTTCCGGCCCACTTCTGTTGGCTTATGCGATTGCGCTTAAACTTTCTCTGCTTTTTCTAGTGGGCGTATTTATACTTTACATACCATTTTCTTTATTAGCCAACACTTTAGGAACTATTTTGGTTTTGGCCTTTGTGTGTATATGGCATCACCGCTGGGGAAGAAGAGTCATCATCTTAAGTGCGTGTACCGCTCTTGGCTTTGGCTACGGACTTTTTAAGCCAGTGGATGTTCCAAGCTTGCTCGAAACAGAAACGGTGCCTCTTCTGAATCTTCTATTTAAAAATACCCAACTGGTAATGGCACCTTTACTCCCCAGCTACTGGCTGGCATCCGCAGTTATTGGGCTTGGGGAAAAGTTATGGATGAAACCACTCTTTTTTTTAGCTGTAACCACGAGCTACACCCTTTTGGCAGGCTGGTTCGTACTACGATATAGCGGACAATTATTTTATAATAATACTTCGCGAGTACAGGATCGTCGCTTACATGGGAAAGCCTACGCTACACGAACCTTTATGAGTCCTCTTTTTTGGAGCGGCAAACTCTTAGTAGGATGGGCCCAATGGTTAAAGCGCCCCGTGCGAAGTATTTTATGGAAAGATTGGATTACATTCTGGCGTGATACAACCCAATGGAGTCAGTTCGCAATCTTTTTTGGTCTATTAGGTTTTTATTTTTTCAACATTCGCAACTTTCACTATCAATTAGACGATCGTTTCTGGGTTAGCATTGTTTCGTTTTTAAATTTGATGTCTCTCGGCTTAACCTTGGCAACATTGACCACTCGATTTGTCTTTCCACAATTCAGTTTGGAAGGGCGGCGTCTATGGCTTATTGGTCTAGCGCCGATAACATTACATGAAATTGTATGGGGCAAATTCTGGGCAAGCGTGATGATGAGCGGCAGCATCACAATTATGCTTATGCTTTTTTCTTTCTCCAGCCTTCAACTCGAAACCAGTTTTCGCTGGATTATCAGTTTTACGGTAGTGATGATGAGCTTAGGGCTTAGTGGAATTGCTGTAGGCATGGGCGTACTCTTTCCAAACATGAAACAGAGTAATGCAGCCCAAATTGTTTCTGGGTTTGGAGGTACATGTTGTTTAATCTTAAGTCTTGTATACGTGGCGTTAATTGTCGTAGTCGTAGCGCTCCCAACTCATTTGCGTTATATGGCAAAGCAGTCGCTTGAATTTCAGTTTACATCATCCGTCGGCGTGGTATACATGGTTGTATTTGCCATCAGCCTCACAGCGATGCTCTTACCTATGCATTTAGCAGAAAAGAAGTTTAACCGCCTCGAAATTTAACTTGAAATGGCACAATAATGATACCATATGAAAACCCAAGAATTTATTGATACAGACCTTGTTTCCTCAACGCCATCCTCTGATGAAAGAACAGCCAGTGTCGGCAAGGCCTCCCCCCAAGTCTCACAAAGCCAGGCAGAGACTCATGCGCGAATAGAACAAGCACGGCAACAAATCCTGGAACTACGCCGTCAACAAGATGAGCTAGAACGGCTGCGCCAGGAGCTCGAAGACTTGCGCAGACGCGAGGATGAATTTGAACATGGTAAAATAGAAATGTTAGAGGAACTTTCGCGTACCATTACTTCCATTGAACAAGAGGAATTTGAACTCAACAAACGAGCTGCCATGTTGGTTAGTTTTCGCGAGTTGTACCAAGATTATATTCGTCAATTAAGCGATATTCACGAAAATGAATGGTCCCAAGATGAGCTAAAAACCCACCTTACCAAAGCGGTCTCGGTAGTGGATGCAGCCCGGGCTGAACTCAATAAGGGACGCGCTCAACTAAGTTTTCTGGGAGAAGGCCCTATTAAGCTTGCAGCTGATACTGCAACTCCCTCCTCTCTGCCTTCGATTATCCCTAGCATGGAAACATCTTTTAACTTTAAGTTGGAATTTCAAAAAGGACTTGCGCGTTCTTTGCCATTTATTATTGCCCTAGTGTGTATCCTCATTTTATGGCTGGTTATGGGCCGAAAATGATAAAATACCTTAGCTTAAAAACCGATGGGCAAGCCGCGTTCACGTGTTGAGCAAGAAGCTCTGGAAGCTAAAAAACAAGCAGCCGAGATACAACAAAAAATCGACCAATTATCAGCCAAGCTTTCTAACCCTGAAAAGCATTTTGCTAAAAAAGCTGATCCAAGAACTGAATCTACGATCGACCGTTTTTACCGATATTTTGCAGCAACTTCTGCCGCAACTACTGAAAAAAGAAAACCCACACGCGCAGAGATGCGCTCTACAAGAAACCAAACAGTTTTATGGTGGCTTATTGCAATTATACTTCTTGTCTGGGCACTCGGCAAATCGTGTGGAGGACGATAAAAAATAAATCGATCTTTTATGATTAAACACCAAACCATCGATGTCCCTTACGTAGCCCAATTGGCGCGTTTAAATCTTTCCGAAGAAGAAATCTCCAAGTTTCAACCACAACTAGATCAAATGCTTTCTTATGTAGAACAACTTAGCGAACTCCATGTGGAAGGAATTGAGCCGACAGCCCATGCCACGCTCCAAACCAATGTCTTCCGTACAGACCAAGTGCTCCCTTCTTTAAAAACCAATGAAGCCCTCGAGAATGCTCCAAAAAAAGTAAATGATCTTTTCGTGTTACCAAAGGTAGTGGAATGAGTTTACATACATTAACACTTCTTGAAGCTCAAGAAGCTATCCGTAAAAAAGAGGTTTCCTCTACGGATCTTGTAAAGGCGCTCCTGGCTAGAATAGAAAAAGTTGATCCACAGATCCAAGCCTTTCTCCATATTGACCCGCAGGATGCCATTCGCCAAGCCCAGCTCCGTGATGCCCAGCCTTCCAATAGCTCGCTCCACGGAGTGCCGATTGCTCTTAAGGATATCCTAAATGTCAAAGGTCACCCATGCACATGTGCTTCGAAAATTTTAAAAGGATATACCGCGCCTTATGATGCTACCGTCGTTACGCGTCTTAAAGAAGCAGGCGCTATCTTCTTGGGTAGAACCAACTTGGATGAATTTGCGATGGGTTCTTCTACGGAAAATTCCGCTTACCACACTACGAAGAACCCTTGGGATTTGGAACGCGCACCAGGCGGCTCAAGCGGTGGATCGGCAGCAGCTGTTGCCGCCGATGAATGCATTGCCGCGCTGGGAACAGATACAGGTGGTTCCATTCGCCAACCCGCAGCTTTTTGCGGTTGTGTGGGTCTAAAACCAACTTATGGCCGCGTCAGCCGCTTCGGATTAGTCGCCTTTGCTTCTTCTCTTGATCAAATTGGGCCGCTTACAAAAAATGTTCGCGATGCTGCTTTTTTACTAAATATCCTAGCTGGTAAAGATCCTTTGGATTCCACTTCGCTGCCAGTAGAAGTTCCGGATTTTACTCGAAACCTAGAAAAAGGGGTGAAAGGTCTTCGGCTAGGATTACCTAAGGAATATTTTATTAAAGGAATGGACACAGAAGTAGAACACATCGTTCGCGCTGCGGTAAATGAGTTTCAAAAACTAGGAGCTGAAATTATAGAAATCTCTCTGCCAAACACTCTCTATGCGGTAGCCACCTACTACATCATCGCTACTGCCGAAGCTAGCGCTAACCTCGCTCGATTCGATGGGGTGCGTTATGGACATCGCACGAAAAATCCTAGTGATTTATCGGATCTGTACCATCGCACACGAGCAGAAGGGTTTGGCCCAGAAGTAAAACGACGAATTATTCTTGGTACCTATGTTTTAAGCTCCGGTTATTATGATGCCTGCTATTTACGCGCACAAAAAGTTCGCACCTTGATCCGTCGCGATTTTGAAGAGGCATTTAAAAAGTGTGACGCTATTCTTACCCCCACCGCCCCCACTCCAGCTTTTAAAATCGGCGAAAAAGTAACCGACCCCCTTCAAATGCATTTGGCAGATATCTTTACAATAGCAACGAATCTTGCAGGAATTTGCGGTATCTCTATTCCGTGTGGCTTCGTGGATAACGGGAAAAAACTACCAGTTGGTTTACAGATTTTGGGGCCATCACTCGGCGAAGAAATGATCTTACGAATAGCTTATACCTACGAGCAAACCACCCAATGGCACAAAGAAAAACCCCCTATCAAAACTAAGGATTGATTATGAATATAAAAACACAACGGACCTTCAATGATGGAAAAAAAAATTTAATAAATCGAAGGCGCCTGTCTTCTTTTGTTATTCTAATCTTCTTTCAATTTTTAATTTTAAACGCTCATGCAGCCGATACTAATGCCGCTCCAGAGTCTGTAAAATCAGAGATCCCGAAGCCAACCAATGTGGTTTCGTTCGACGATGAAAAAGAAGCTGCTTTTTGTGAGTTCCGAGGGCGAACCTATTTAACATCTGGCGAACCAGCAAAGGCAGAGCCAGAACTCCGTAAAGCTATTGAGAAAAATCCTGCCATCGCCGGAGCACCGCTTTACTTGGCACAATTCCTTTGGCGCGCAAATCGGCACGAAGAGGCATACACCACTATTGAAAAAGTTGATCGAATTCCAGAAAACAACCGATGGAATCTTTATCTTCAAAAAGGTAATTTCCTTTATGATGATGGAAAAATCCAAGAAGCCAATGAAGCTTGGAAATCAGCTCTAAAGGCAAATCCACCTGGCGAAGTAATTCGCCAGCAAATTCAACATTGGATCGATGCAACGGCCCCTGGTGAACCCCCAAAAATAAGCCGTTTAAAAAATATCTCGGATATACCCCGTATCAACGCAAGCGCTTCTACCTCTGCCTCTATTTCTTTTGTTTTAAATTTTCACGGAAAGGTACGCGATGCCAAAAGTATCAGCCAAGATTTTGTGGCCCTAGGAAGAGATTCTTATCGAATGGTCGAGCTTTTGAGAAATCAGCAAGGCCTTTCTTGCCTAAATTTCCGAGCAACCACAGAAGTCTTAAAGGCTTGTATCGACCAAGAAATTCCAGTCCTTTTATTTAGAATAATATTAACTGCAGAAAATGGCGCGATGGCAGGCAGTGTTTCTCCTGTAGTAGGATACGATGATACACGTGGATGCTTTTTAACGGCCGAGCCTAATTGGCTAACACCAGATACTGTCCTTTACGAAGAACTCCAACCAGCGCTAGCTTGCGCTTTGGTTCCATCTGGGCGACTCATTAAGAAACAAGAGGAATCTGAAAACAAAGAGCCCGAATTCGATAAATCAACTCTGGAT
>CAZNSF010000172.1:0-2894 GCA_964575565.1 uncultured Verrucomicrobiota bacterium
ACACCTAACATTTGATCATCAAGCCATGTATCAATCATCGCCTTTCGGAAACGCCATTGGTTCCCAACCTTTACACCCGGAAGCACACCCTCTAATACAAGCTTCAGAACCGTTCGTTCGTTAAGGTTCAGATATGCAGCAAGCTGCTTAATTGTCATGAGACGATCTTCCATAGGATTACGTAGAAATACATAATATTACGTGTTTTGTTGACATCTTTGTAATCTTTTGTAGAAATATCCTTTATGTCAAGCAAAAGCCTAACGGCTCAAGATATCATGGATGGGCTGCGCGAACTAAACGACTTGCGAGTACAACAAGTGCGTCAGCAACATTTGCCTAAGGATGAGAGCTCCAAAACACTCATTACTAAAAAAACGGATATACTCCGCTCTCAAATTCCTACTTCAATACTAGGCCACCATGATCGTCTACAAGCTCGCGGCAAACCAAGCGTTGCCCGAGTACAAGATGGTGTTTGTGGTGCATGCCATCTAACTATCCCTATAGGTCATCGACTTAGCTTGCGATCTAGTAGCGAGCTCGATGTATGCGATAACTGCGGTGTGTTTATTTATCTAGACAAGCAAGAGCAAGTTTCTGATCTAAAACATAATCGCAATAAAATTTCGACTCCACTTGAGAATCAAACAAGACAATCAAAACAAAATCGACCAAAGTCAGCACGATCCAAAAGGTTAATAAAGCACTGATTTTTATACCACACATAAATCACATAAACTTGGATGGCAACCGCTCCTCTCCACGAATACTTAAAGAATAAGTTCAAAAACTTGTACTAACTTGTATTGATTTAAAATAGATGGAGATACTCGCTTTTAGACTTTTGCATGGCGCAATCATCGGTTACATTCTAGGGGCTCTAGCGGGTGGCTTCTTTTTTCGGCATGGAAAGGCAGCGAGAATTTTCTCTTTTGGTTTTGCAACAATCGCATCGCTAGCTGGTCTCGTTGCTGCAATCCTTGTTCTTTCCCCCCACGGAAGCTTGCCCTTCAATTTCTGTTTCGACCTCTTTCCATCTCCCATCCCTTTTCTAAAGTTTTCTATTCAACTTGATCCTCTATCTGCATTCTTCGTGCTGATTGTATCTTTATTAGGTATAGCGCTTTCCATTTATTCGCTGGGGTATGTTCGTGAATTTGATGGGCGTAAAAATGTCGGTCTTCGAGGCCTTTTTTATGACTGGCTGCGTCTCTCCATTCTCTTGGTATTTTGCGCAAGTAACGTTTTTTTCTTTCTCGTAGTATGGGAACTTATGTCGTTGGCTGCTTTCTTCCTGGTTTGTTATGAACATGAGAAAGCTGAATCTCGAAGTGCCGGGATTTTATTTTTTATTATGTCCCATATCGGGACTGGATGCATCATTCTTGGTTTTTTGATTCTTTTTAAAGCCACTGGCCAATTTGCATTTACGGATTTCCACGCGATCGGCGCTAGCCTCTCACCGAGCACACAAAATGCTGCTTTTCTCCTTTTTCTAATCGGGTTTGGCGTGAAAGCTGGAATTATTCCTTTACACGTTTGGCTGCCTGCAGCACATCCTGTGGCACCAAGCAACGTTTCAGCACTGATGTCGGGTGTAATGATTAAAACAGGAATTTATGGACTCGTTCGTGTTTGCTTTGATTTTTTAGGCCCACCACCTATGTGGTGGGGTGTAACCGTGCTTATTATCGGAATAGTCTCTGCCTTACTCGGCGTACTGTATGCACTGGTGGAACATGATCTTAAGCGACTCTTAGCGTTTTCTAGTATTGAGAATATTGGGATTATTCTCTTAGGAATCGGCAGCGCACTTTTATTCCAAGCAACGCATCATTCCCTGTTGGCTGCCATGGCTCTTACCGCAGGACTTCTCCATGCCATCAATCACGCAACATTCAAAGGGCTGCTTTTTCTTGGAGCAGGCGCCGTACTCCATGCTGCCCATACCCGCAACATGGAAGAACTGGGCGGATTAATTCGTCGAATGCCGCGCACTGCATTCTTCTTTCTCATGGGTGCTATTGCGATTTCGGGATTACCCCTGCTCAATGGTTTTGTTAGCGAATGGTTAACTTATCAAAGTCTTTTGCGTGGCTACGAAGCCACACAAAGTTTAGCGTGTTTACTCTTTCCCATTAGCGGTTCGTTACTTGCATTGGTAGGAGCATTGGCGGCCGCTTGTTTTGTAAAGGCTTTTGGCATTACTTTCCTTGCTCAAGGGCGTAGCAGCCATGCAAAAGAAGCGCACGAGGTTTGTCCAACGATGTTATGGGGCATGGGAATTTTAACAGCCAGTTGTTTTGTACTAGGGTTATTTCCTTCTGTCTTTTTTACTATTTTTGATCCTATTACCAAACAACTCTTGCAAACACGCATTTCTCCACAACTGACGCTGGCAGGAGGTTTTTCCATTTCACCTCTTAATCTGCAAGCGGGCACTGTTTCTCCAATAGGAATCTTCACGCTTTTGCTTGTGCTATTACCCATACCCATAGGCTTGCGGCTTATTTTCGGCCGTCGAACAAAAATACGGATGGGTCCAACGTGGGACTGCGGATTAAAGGGGTTAACACCACAGATGGAATATACAGCAACTGCTTTTTCAAAGCCGTTGCAGTTGATTTTCCGTGCGCTCTATCGCGCCAGCAGGGAAATACAGGCTGATTTCGAATTTTCTCGTTACTTTACTAAAACCATCCATTTCGAGTCGCATATTGAACCGACTTTCGAACGTTGGATCTATCAACCATTCCATGATGCGGTTTTAAAAATCTCTAAAAAGTTTCGATGGGTCCAAGCAGGTAGTATCCATGTTTACTTGCTGTATATCTTCCTCACTCTCTTATTCCTACTCCTCTGGACACGCTCATGATAAAAGCACTTATTCT
>CAZNSF010000173.1:0-3646 GCA_964575565.1 uncultured Verrucomicrobiota bacterium
AAAAGCAATTGGGTAGAAGTATTGCCACCCAAAGGTAAAAAATGTGCTCGGTCCTGGAAATGGGATGAGAGTGTTGGGAACGAT
Source organism: uncultured Verrucomicrobiota bacterium (assembly GCA_964575565.1). GTDB lineage: Bacteria > Verrucomicrobiota > Verrucomicrobiia > JABWAM01 > JABWAM01 > CAZNSF01. Next base: position 85 of record CAZNSF010000173.1, read on the forward strand.
CCAGAATATCCTGATCTTAGTTCTCGTGATGCAGCTGCTGTAAGGGCTTATTTACAACGGATAAAACAGGTTGTCCCACTACAGGAAAAATAAGCGGGTTCCTTGCTTTTTGTAAAAAATAGCTTACCTTTCATAAATTTTGGATTGACTGCAGGCCAAGAATACGCCTTCTTTATCCGCTATTTTAAAAACGGAGGATTATATGGGTAAAATCACTAAAAAGCATAAAGTAAAAGCAAAGAGGGTTAAGACACTTAAGAAGCCAAATAGTCGGAAGGCTTTGTTGCTTAAGAAATCTGCAACAAAAGATCCTCTTCGCACAGGCGCGAAATTTGCGGCTTCGTCTGTGGATGAAGATAAATCCCATATTATAGATCAACGCCGCATCGTGCTTTTAGCCAAGGCAGCTAAAGGGCCTTATGGGCGCTATGTAAAATTACTTTTAAATATACGCGATCGTTTACTAGACGATATCGAGTTCCATGCCAGTGATAATTTAAAACGAACCCAAAAAGATGCATCGAGCGATTTATCTGCCTATAGTTTCCATATGGCGGATGCAGGTACAGATAATTTTGATCGAGAGTTTGCTTTAAGCATGGTTTCTAACGAGCAAGAAGCGCTTTACGAAATTAATGAAGCTCTCAAGCGATTAGAAAATGGAACTTATGGTTTTTGCGAGATTAGCGGCAAGCCTATTCCAAAGGCCAGATTAAGCGCCATTCCTTGGGCGCGTTATACCGTCGAATGCCAAACGGAGATGGAAAAGACCCAGCAAAAACGCGCTCCACAAACCTTTCAACTATCCGATTTCGGTAATTCCGAAGAAGAAAGTCTCGAGAAAGAAGAAGAAGTTTGAGCAGATCGTTGCCGGCGTTTGTCCTGTGTGCGCTCATTTTTGCATTGGACCGTGTAAGTAAAGAAGTTGTTTTAGAAAGATTTTTATTAGGGGAGTCGAAGGAAATCATTCCTGGTTTTTTTAGTTTAACTTTGATTCGCAATACAGGTGCTGCATGGGGAATTTTACGCGGCCAAGGGTTATGGCTTACGTTACTCGCATTTGTCGCTCTTATCTTTTTATTGATGATGCGCAGGCACTTTACCTACGTAGGTATTTTACCGCGAGTTGCACTTGGATTGCTTTTAGGAGGAATTGCCGGGAATTTGAGCGATCGTTTGATGGATGGTTCGGTAGTAGATTTTCTTAATTTTTATATCGGAAGCTACCATTGGCCGGCCTTTAATGTAGCCGATAGCAGCATCTGTGTAGGAGTAGGGCTATATCTTATCCACTCATTGCGGTCTACCCATCAAGTGATGAACGGCGAAAGTAAGAATTAGTAGATTGAAGAATATCGTATGGATTTTTGCTTTCGCGAGAATGACAGAGGAGAAGGGAAAATGATGGAGTGTTTTTTCTTGGTACGCAGGTAAAGCCTCCTTTTTAATTTCGGGAATCTTTTTTTATGCAGTCATTCCCGTGAAAACGGGAATCTAGCAACTCTTCCTTAATAATAAAGAGAACAAGATAATCCGAAACTTAAACACAACTTATTTCAAAAGGAACTCTTTCATAAAGAGTACCGTAGCGTAAAATCGGTAGTCGCTATTTTTCTTTTTACCGATGCCATGGCCTTCATCTTTAAACATCAGATACCAAACTGGTATGCTGTTTTTCTGAACAGCTTTAACCATTTGTTCGGATTCGGTTACAGGCACTCGGGGGTCGTTTTTACCGGCAATTACAAATAGAGGTTTTTTAATCTTATCAGCATTATTTGACGGAGCAGTTTTTTTTAGAGATTCTCTTACTTTCGGATCTCGCTCATCGCCGTATTCTGCGCGGCGCGAATCACGCCGATAAGGAGCAGTATTTTCGAGGAAAGTGATAAAATTCGATTGGCCAAAAATATCAAGGGCACAGCAAATTCTATCGCTGTAAAGCGTTGCTGTCATCAGAGTCATATGCCCGCCATAACTACCGCCAGTAACCATGATTCGTTCTGAATCAAGGCCAGGGTCAGTTCTAATCCAATCAAGAAGGGCGCCGATGTCTTTGTAGGCGCCTTCACGTAAAAGTCCATCATCAGCTTCGTAAAAGCTTCTGCCATAACCGGTAGAACCACGAATATTAGGAGCAATAAGGGCAACGCCTAGTTCATTGAGATAATAATTTTTTTGTTTAAGAAAATGAGGCGTTTCCTGGGCTTCGGGACCACCATGGATATCGACCATCACGGGTCGTTTGCCTTGGAAACGTGGTGGCGGGCGGTAGAGGAAACCGGAGATCGTTTTCCCATCAAAACTTTTCCAATGGATTAGTTCCGGTTCTACAAAGTCCTTGATATGAACACCTCCCGTTTCGCTATAGGTCCAACGATCTAATTTGCCTGTTTCGATATCAATGGAGTAGATATCACCGGTGGAATGGATCGAATTAAAATTAAATCCGAGGTCTTTCCCATTTTTGTGCCATTGAAGTTGGGCGATATGACCCATCGGCAAAGGAATTTGGATATTTTTCTCTTTTTTATTTGCCGTATTAAGAAAATGCAAAACACCGATGCCATCTTCGTTGATAATATAAGCAATTGTTTTGCCATCTGGCGAAATCGAAAATTCCGCAACATCCCATTTTTGATGATCTGAAAGGTAAGTGTATTCTTTGGTGCCTAAGTCGATGTAAGCCAGACGCTGGAATTCAGAGTCGCGATCAGTAAGAGCGTAAATCCCTTTACCATCTTTACTAAATTGCGCACAAAGAGCTCCGCTCCAGCCAAGGCCGCCATGGGAAATTCCTTTTTCGCTAACAAGCGTTTTTTCTCCTGTGCTTGAATTAAACAACCAAAGGCGGCGGTCGCTATTATTTGCAATATCTTCAATGGCAAGAATCTTTTGATCATCTGGCGACCAATCAAGAATGCTCCATGAACCTCCTTCGACTTGTGCAAGGAGGCGATCACTTTTGGGATTGGAGGGGGCGATGATATATACATCGCGATCTTTGCCATTCCGCCGTGTAGAGCCATAGGCCAGTCGGTCGCCATTATTCGACCACGCGCCTAATGAATTTTGCGATTTCCCATCTGTAAGGAGAGTGATGGCGCCTGTCTCAAGATTATAATGATATAATTGGAAACATTCATTACCGCCTATATCTTTGCTAAAGATAAAAGAATCGCCCTTGGTTGATTGATAAAGACCACTCGAAACTCCATCACGAAAAAAAGTAAGTTGGGCGCGCGCGCCGCCAGGGAATTTTACTTCGTGGAGTTGAGCGGTATCGCCAAAACGAGTGCTAATAATCATTTGCCGTTTAGTGGGATGCCAACTTTCGAGCGAAGCGGAGCGGAAGTTATTATAGGGTTCAACTTCTTCAATAAGCGAAGCCGGTATTGGAGGAATCCCTTCTGTATAGATGCTATTGCCAGAAGTAGTTTCGGTACTTTCAGCAGCATGGAGAATTCTAGAAAATAAAAAACAAACGGCTAAAGTTCGAAATAGATTTTTCATGATCAATTCGTAAATTCTCCTCCTTAACAAGGAGGAGTTAGAGGAGGTT
>CAZNSF010000174.1:0-9846 GCA_964575565.1 uncultured Verrucomicrobiota bacterium
ACCAAATTGGGGATGGTGGATCCATTCCCCTTGAAGTTTCAAGGTTTCGCCGCATTGGATCAGAGGCAGGTTGCCAACAACGGTTATCGCCCGCTTTTGATTTTCTGGTAAAAGTTGGGCAACGGTATAATGATTTTCTTCATTGGTATAAACAATTTTTTCAACGGACCCTCGGAGTTCTTCGATAGTTTTGGAATCACTCATAAGTTAGACCGTAACAAATGGCTTCTGGCATGGTCAAATCTCCATTGTTACCATATATAGGATGGGTTACTTGACCTTTCCTATAGAAGTCATTTAGACTGCTCGTATGAAGGAAACAGTTACGCCAGAAACCTCTTCTACTTCGGCAAATGCGTTGCCTTACAAAATCGGCACGGAGAAGTTTATTCGTGTTAGCGAAAAAGCATCGGATGAATTAAAAAGAATTTTTGGGCGCCAGGGGAAGGCGAGTGGAGCATTGCGTATTGCAGTGATTGGTGGCGGCTGTTCCGGTTTACAATACAAAATGGATATTATTGAGGGACCACAAACTCGAGATATTTTAGTTGCCTCTCGCGGCGTAAATGTAGTGGTAGATCCCAAAAGCGCTCTTTATGTCAGCGGTTCCGAACTTGATTTTAGCGACGATCTCCAAAAAGGCGGCTTTAAGGTTACCAACCCAAACGCAACCGGTCACTGTTCTTGCGGCGAAAGTTTTTCGATGTAATTTCTAAGTTTTTTCATTAGCAAGCGGAAGGTGGACTGTAACCGTAGTTAATTGATTTGGTTGTGATGTAAGCTGGATCTTGCCGTTATGTGCGGTAGCAATCCATTGGGCAAGGCTAAGACCGAGACCACAACCTTCCACTTTTGTGCTGTGGCTTTGATAACATCGAAAGAAGCGTTCAAACAATCTCGGTTGTAATTCGATAGGAACCCCTGCACCGCTATTCGCAATTTGAATTTCAGCAGATTTATCAGTACGTCGTAATGCAAGAGTCACTGTGCCATGGGCATGGTTATATTTGATAGCATTATCGATAAGGTTTAATAGCAACTGGCGCAAACGTTGACGATCGCCGATAACCATTAAATGATCACAACAGCTTAACTTAACTTCTACTTCAGCTGAATCGGCTAGAACTTGAGCGTCGGCAAAGATTTCTTGTATTAATAAATCTAATGGTACCGATTGATAATCAAATTGGATGAGGCCAGCATCCGCTTTTGCTAAAAGGGTGAGGCTATCAACGATTTTGGTGAGGCGTTGCACCTCTTCGAGTTGACTAGCAAGATGCTCGACTTGAAGTTTGGTTAAAGTGCTATCCTGTAATGTGGTTTCCAATTCTCCATGCATGATCGTTAACGGTGTTTTAAGTTCATGGGAAGCGTGGAGAGTAAATTCTCGAATGCGTTGGAAAGAATTATCCAATCTTGTAGTCATGGAATTAAAAACTTCTGTAAGCCGATCAAGTTCATCCCCATTTTTTTTGCAAGGGAGGCGTTCGTGCAAGTTGCCTTCGTGAATTCTTTCGATAGTTTGGGTAAGATGGTTAATAGGCGATAAGATTTTAGTCAAAATCCAATATGCATTGATCATAATGAGCAATACCGTCGGAATGCATAACACAAAAATGACCGCTATTTCGTGCCAATACCTTTCTTCAGGAGTAGAGGCATTTGTGATCTGATATATTTCGAATAACCCTAAAATTACAATCAGGAAAATGCTTATCGACGAGACGACCAAATACCAGACAGCCAGCTTTTTACGAGGGATCATAGCTTCTCTTTCAATACATACCCTACACCTCGAATGGTATGGAGAAGTTTCGTTTCAAAATCTTCGTCAATTTTTTTGCGTAACCGTTTGATATAGACATCGACAAGATTTGATCCTGGATCAAAACCATAATCCCAAACTTTCTCTAAAATCATCATGCGAGTACAAACACGTCCGGCAGATTGCATGAGTAATTCGAGCAGACGATATTCACGATTTGTCAGCTCAAAGATTGTCTCACCACGTTGTGCGCGGTGCGCAACGGTATTTAGCGCCAAATCGGCAATACGCAAAACTGCAGATTTTGATTCACCACGGCGGCGAGTAAGCGAACGTACGCGCGCAACTAACTCTGCAAGAGCAAAAGGTTTGGCCAAGTAATCATCGGCTCCTGTATTTAAACCGTCCACACGCTCGTTTACTTGGCCGCGCGCTGAAAGGAGTAAAACCGGTGTATGGATCTGGCGCTCGCGAAGTTGCCGTAACACGCTAAGCCCGTCGCATCCCGGAAGCATGATATCCAGGATAATCACATCAAATGTCTTATCCGCAGTAAAGAGCAGAGCCTCTTCTCCGCTATGCGCCGTGTTGGCAGCAAAACCTTCCGCTTTGAGAGCTTTTTGGATGAACGCGGCTGTCTTTCTTTCGTCCTCAACAATTAAAATCTGCATGCTAGCTGATTTCCTAATAATTTAGTTTATCCGCCATTGCCAGGCCTTCTCGCGGAAGACTTTGGTGAAGCGAGAGATACCATAGTTTCCACAACAAGTGCAATATCGACATATTACTATAGGGAACCTTTTAAGCGAAGGTGGGTTGTGACCGCTTTGCAATAATGACAATTTTGTAATGAAAGATTCATGGTCTCTTCATGATCTCTAGTTATGCTTTTAATACCATGAGAATGAAAACTCAATGCAAGCCAACGGTAAGATTCCCTTTCAAGAGGTCTGATCAAAGGAATAGCGGGATGACCTTAACTGAAGTTATTGTTTCAGCAGGCATTATGGGAGTCGCGGTCGCCGCTCTCACCGGCGGTTTCATTAAAAGCATCGAATTTTCTAAATACCAATCAGCTTATCAAACATCCGTTACTTATGCAGAACAAGCCATGGAATATGCTCTTTATACGCCTTATGCAGATTTTTCTGTTACAAACAACACCCAGCAGCGGTATGTTTCGCCTCTTCCTTCGGGTGCAACTCCCGGAATTTTTTATTCGACCGTTGCTTTTACAAATAGTTTTATCACCACCAAAAATGGAGTTTCACAAACACTTACCAATATTACTAAACTTGCTACAGAGGTTAATCTGCCTTTAGATGATCTAGGAAGTTATGTGACGGATCGGCGTGTTTTAATTAATCGACCCACAGGAGCTGATACGAATCTTGATTATGTAGTCGTTACCGTCAGCAACTCCTGGACATTTTTAAGCAGACCCCAGGCACCTATCGTGCTTCGTACCATTCGGGATAATCCAAGCGTTTCCCAATAAACAAAGATATGTTTACAAAAAATCATAAAAGAGGGAAAGTCGCCACGACCTTAGTGGAGATGATGATTACGGTTGCAATTTATTCTATTGTGATAGGTGGACTTGCTACCATTTATATTTCTAGTATCAAGGTCGCTTCCGGAACCAGAGGTCAATTGAATGTTCAAAGTCTAGCTCGAAAAGGCATTGATACCATGATGGAAGATTTGCGGCGAGGGAATACCGCACAAATTTTTGATGCTTATTCATTGAGCCCAACCTTGAGTACCAATGGGCAGGGCAAATACTTCCGAGTGCTTTGCCCAACAAACAGTGTAGTATCTGCAAGCCAGATCTATCGGCATTTTTATATTAGTAACATCACCATTTTGGCTAATGGATTAACCAATTCCATGTTGTACTACTATACAAGCGGTTCTACCAACGAGGCGCCTTCCTCTGTTGAAGGAGAGCCGGAGATGATTATTGATGGGGTTACAAATCCCGAAATGATTTTTCAACAAGTGGGAGGCGCTTTTGTATTTAATATACGACTGGTTGATCCCAATGATCAGGATGGCAAACAAGTAATTTTTCTTCGTTCGGCTGTTGCATTTCGCAATCCAGGTTTATTTTAACGAAAGGTGCTAAAATGAAAACTTTAACCTCGCATCAAAAGAGTAAAACAAAAGGCTCCGCGCTCCTGACAACCATGGTTTACCTGGGGCTTATCTCCATGCTTATCGGAGCTCTTATGTCATGGGTTGGTACAGAAAACGTGCAGGTTTCTAGGCGTACCCAACGCATTAGTTCTCTCTACGGAACAGAAGCTGGGGTTCGTCGTTCCATGTCTCAAATTCAGTATTTAATGATTAGTCAGTATCCCATGAATGGATACATTTCCGGACTTGCTGCTCCTACAGACGCTCAATTAGCAGTATTAACTTCACCTTCCAGCGTGGCTGCTTTGGGTGATTTTACCTATACTTCAGCAAGCAGTAGTTTTACTTCTGGAACAGCTACCAATCGATTTGTTTTAACACAAATTCCTACCACAAGCACAGATCCTTTAGCCGGCCTCTATAGCAGTCGCGCAACCATCCGTTGTACTTCAGCCGCTTATCGCAGCGGTGGGCGTTACGACATTTCACAATCCGTAAGCCAGGATTTTTACATCGACTATATCCCAGTCTTTCAATATGCCATTTTTTACAACATGGATATGGAGGTGTTCAATGGGCCTGCCATGACGATCAATGGCAAAGTTCATTCGAACGGCAACTTCTATTTTAATAATTTTGGCAGTCTTACAATTAAAGATAACTTAACTGTAGCCGATAACCTTATTCGCGGTTTAAAAAAATGGGATGCCGCGACCAGCGCTTGGAAAGCATCTCCTGCTGGTTGGTCTACAACGGATGGAGATTTTAAGGTTAAAAATCCTACTACAAGCACGGATGTTAATGGGATAGTCGGGGTTAGCCCGAATGCTACTTATTATGATAGCAATGCTACGGATTGGTCCACAGGCGCCCTTACCAAATGGGGCGGTGGAGTGAAATCAGAAGCTCAAGGCATCGGGAACATTACACCTCCTTTGCCAACGGATGTTTTAGCAGCAGCCACAGATCCGGCCAATCCCTATCACGTGATGATCGAACACCCTGTTAATAGTTTAACTGGAGGAGCTACGTGGAGCGTATCGGATTCTAGCTCCAACCAAAAAGCAAAAATGGCGTTTTCGGCTTCGCTGGTGGTTCATCGCAGTGGAACCAATGTTTATTATAAAGTTCCGGTTAAAGATAGCGCGGGTGTGGTAACTTCTTTTAAAACTGTAAACTTAAAAAACAGTTCCACGATTATTCCTTCGGCAACCACGACCGTTCGCGATCAACGCGAGTATTTAATGGATAGTAACAAAATGAAAGTGAGCGAGCTCAAGTTGGAAAAATTATATCAAGCAGTTGATTCCAGTGGAAATTTCCTTGATCAAACAACCGGCCTACCCATCGCCTACTCCAGTGCAGGGCCCGGAGACCCTATTTCCACACCTAAATTTAATGGCATTGTATACGTCTATGACGATGGTTACAATGGCACTGCTGGCACCGGTTATCGCCCGGGAGTAAGAATTGATGATAGTGCTACCAGCGGCGGGAGCGCTACCAAAAATTATGTACTACCTTCAACCGCCACTGGAGTAAGTATCGTCTCGGAAAACCCTGTTTATGTAAAAGGCAACTTCAATGCGGATGGTAACGGTGTAACAGCGCCCGAAGGCACGGGAGGAGGCAGTTTATCAAGTCCGAATTTGGAATCTTTTTATAACCCGAGCACGGGGGCAAACCCAACAGGTATAAAGCCCGCTATGATCGTTGCAGATGCTGTCAGTTTTATGTCTCAAAGTTGGGCAGCCTCAGATGATGATAATGCAAGTATGAGCACCCTTTGGTCGAATCGAACAAATTCTACAACTACTACGGAAGTCAATGCCGCTGTAATTGCTGGTGCATCGCAAACAAACCCAGCTGTAACGCTCACAACAGGAAGCGGAACGACTGGGGGAATCCACAATTATCCGCGCTTTATGGAAAACTGGAACGGAAAGAATTTTAAAATTTCAGGTTCGATGGTCAGTCTTTTTTATAGCACCCAATCCAAGAGTTATTTTGTAGATTCAGGAGCAAGTCCAAGCTATGTCTATCAACCGCCGGTTCGGTATTATGCGTTTGATACCGATTATCTAAACCCAAACAAACTGCCTCCCGGCACTCCGGTGATGCGCCGATTTACAAATGGACTTTGGAGTAGAAACTAAGACCTTTTTAAATTACTCTTTAGTAAGTCTATGGCGCTGAAACAAAAAAATGAAACTCGGCTGTTTTGTAAGGAATGGCTCCTCACCAAAGTACATACTTTAAAGGTTATCCTTACTTTTGTCCTATTTCCCATTACTCTCTTAGCGGAGCACGTTCATGTTCAAGAGGTAACACTCAAGGATGATCCTGGCGAAGCCGGTCCGGCAGTGGTTGTTCAAATTACTTTTGGAAAGAAAACTTTTAGATGTCTCGATCTGTATGACTGGAAGTGGGCTACTGACCTTTACGGTCTGGATGCTTTGGCAATAGCCCCACAAACTGGAACTGGAATGGTTGGGGTAAAATTCCTAACACTTGTTGATGCTAACCAGAAACCGGTCACGGAAATAAAAACAGCATCTGCAATTCTCAAAAAAGAATGGGATGTACAAGTTGAAGAAGGAAAAGTAAAGATAACGAATTGGATTTCAACCGATGACGACTTAACTATTTATTACCGTCTTATTGAAGAAACTCAAGAATTGCAGTGTGTGTGTAGGTACTTTTTTATGGAAGATCAGCTCATTGCTTTGAAGATGTTATCAGATAAAAAACTCCTTACCGTAAGCCAATCTATATTTGCCAGATTGAACGGATCTTTTTCTAAGGCAGAGTAAATAAAATAAACGGATTGCCCAAAAAATTGTTAGAGGTCAGTAGAGGGCTGTTGACGCCACTGCTTCTTTTCGGATTGATGGGCTTTATCTTTAAGCATTCGGTTTTTAGTGCGACGAGAACGTTTTCGTTTTTGTCTTCGAATTTTTTCGATGCGCGCACGTTCTGATGCAATAAACCCTTTTTGGAGCTGTTCGATTTTATCTAATAAAAGGCGTCGAGCCAAAAATCGATTTAAAACTTGGGATCGACTCGTTTGACATTTAATACGGATGCCAGTTGGACGATGGAAAAGCATCACGCAAGTCGAAGTTTTATTTACGTTTTGTCCTCCGTGGCCGCCAGAGCGCACAAACGTTTCTTCAACATCCTCTTCGCGCATGCCTAGCTCCATCATGCGTTTGAGGAGTTCAGCTTCTTTATGGTCTGAAACCGGGAATACTTTCATAGCTTTATTTGGGCCCTGCTGGATTCGAACCAGCGACCAAGGGATTATGAGTCCCCTGCTCTGACCGCTGAGCTAAGAGCCCACTTGTAAATAAAGCATGTATGTGTAAATTTGGAATCCTGAAATTTTAAGGTTTTAACTTCAGAATTGATTTCCGAAATATAGCTGGCTTGAATAAGAATTACATGGCCCCAAAAAGTTAACTGCTAATGGCTAAAAACCAAAAGCTCTTTTTATTTTTTATTGCCTCGTGGTGTAACGGTAGCACAACCCCGAAAGCTTTCGGGGTTTGTCATGGCTTGAAAAACATCTTAGATTTGCTTCTGGTATTGTGAACTTAGTTTACTCCCCAGCTATAAAGAAATATATTTGATGACCCGGTTAACCTGGATTTATAGTATATATGCTTTGCCTCGTGGTGTAACGGTAGCACAAGTGATTCTGGATCACTTTGTCATGGTTCGAATCCATGCGAGGCAGCCAAAAACTTTGTTTTTGGCGAACGAACAATTTGTTAATCAAGGGCCTCTAAATACGGAAAGCTGGGAAGCAATCCATGCGAGACAGCCAGGCACCATTCTGTGCCTGGCTTTGCCAAATTTGATGAAGGATTGACTCCTACGCGGTAACAGGCAAAATCAGGAACCTGAATAAAAGATAGCAATACGCTGAATTTCAGTGGCCCATGGAATCCAATCCGCATGATGGACGAATCAATCGAAAACAAAGAACGGCTGACGCAAAGCAGCAGCTCGTTCAACCCTTGGCGATTTTTCAAGATCGGTGCGATCGCATTACTGGTTCTCACCGTAGCAAGTGTAGTTATTTATTACCTGCTGGGAATTTATTACGGCACTCATTGGGTTTTGATGGATTGTATTTTCATGGTGGTGATTACGCTCACGACGATTGGTTATGGAGATTGGCTAAACATTCGCGGAAAATTTTTCGCCGAGATTTATACCATGTTCCTGGCTATCACGGGGATCGGAGTGCCAGCCTTCATTATTTCCAACCTCACGGCCCTAATTGTAGAGGGTGTGCTGGGTGATACTGTCCGACGAAGACGTATGCAAGAAGAAATTTTAAAAATGAAAGGTCATGTTGTCGTGTGCGGCGGCGGCAGCATTGGAGAACATTGTATCGATGAATTACTGAAGCTTCGCCGCAAAATCGTTGTCATTGATCGCAATGAAGAGCGGTTAAAATTTCTTCAGGAAACGATTGGATATTTTCCCTATCTGATTGGTGATGCTGATCAGGATGATATTTTAAAGAAGGCGGGTGTAATGCGCGCCGAAGGGCTCATCTGTTGTTTAACGGATGATAAGGATAATGTTTTTGTTGCACTCTCTGCACGACTACTTAATCCCAATCTGCGTATTGTCAGTAAGGGAATTGATGATCATGTTCGGAAAAAGATGTTGATGGCCGGTACCAATGCAGTGGTGAATCCCACGGCAATCGGTGGCTTACGGTTGGTTAGCGAACTGGTGCGTCCTGTCACGGTCAGTTTTCTGGATAGCATGTTGCGCGAACGGACTGCTATCCGATTCGAGGAACTCGATGTGACCGCTGGCAGTTCACTGATCAATTCCACATTGGGAGCTGCAGGCCTGACTCAAAAAGCGGACATCCAAGTGGTGGCAATTCGTCCTCCGAAAAGCGAAGGATTTGTTTATAATCCCAAGGAAAAATTTATTCTGCAAGCTGGCTGTGCGGTTGTTGTTCTCGGACTTATTTCTGAAATCGAAAAGCTCCGCCCTCTTTTTATCGGGAAAGACGCTACTTCACAAAACGAGTTTTAAGTTAAGCTAAGGCAACATAATAAAACTCGGACCCTTGCTTCGCTGCTACATCAAACCTTCACGGGGTAGTTATAGAGCAGTGTCTCTTTGGGGCGAGTTTATGCAATTTGAATCTACAACTTGCAATCTGTATAATTTGGATACAGTCATCACCCTTGGTATTGGTACGCACGGCATTTACAAAGAATAAGTTCTTTCGCCTAATTTATTTTCAGAGCGCGAAGCAGGTTGCAATCGTCGCTTTGCAGAACTAGGCTGCTTTTTTACCAAACGGGGATTTATCTATTTCGGCCAGTCGCTTAAGAATAGCAGTATTAGCTGCGAGTTCTTCGCGCATTTTTACGAAGGCACGGACCACATTTCTTTTGTCTTCAGACAAAGGTTGTTTAAATAGAATATAAGAAGCAAAAACTTCTGTGGCTATTTAAAACCATCCTACCTTTTCTACAAAACGGTAACCTACCGAGACACTTGGAAGCAACCATTTCGGCATCGTATGCATCAGGAGCGCGCTTAAAAACGATTGGGAAATAGCTAATGCATAAAGATTCGGCTGCTCTTCGTAACAGCGCGCCCAAAAGTACATACCCCCCAAGGTGCCGATCATCAGTCCAGGATTTGGCGCGTGCAGTGCCACAAAAAAAAGTGTTAAAACCCATATTGTCTTCGGCCCTTTGCCAAACCATAGGATCAGTTGACGATGGAAAAAAAGCTGAACGATAGCCTGTTGAAAAAAAGCTGAATTGAGGAGAAATCTTTTCCAAAATCGCGGCGAGATATTGATCGAATGGTAGTAACTGCCTATGGCCAGTAAAATCAAAGCGCCTATCAATGTTGGCAAAAATAACCATTTGAGAGCATTCCAGAAATTTTTG
>CAZNSF010000175.1:0-5530 GCA_964575565.1 uncultured Verrucomicrobiota bacterium
CAACGATCACTTGCATACGCCCGCTACTCATTGTCTTAAACGCTTTCAAGAGGAAAAACGGCGTTTAATTACCACAGATTATATTCTTGATGAAAGTGTTACTCTCTTAAAAGCACGCCAAGTATCCATCCAAATACCCAAACTTTTTGAACTTGTAGAAACCTCTGCTTACTTAAGGGTGGAATGGATTGCTGAAGATCGTTTCTCATCAGCCCGAGATTTCCTATTAAAACATCTCGAACATAATTATTCCTTTACGGATTGCACAAGTTTTATTGTGATGAAAGAGTTAGAGATTAAAGATGCCTTTACCACGGATCGACATTTTCGCCAAGCCGGCTTTCAGTGCGTTTTGCCATTGTAAGGTTACATCGCTGGTAGTGCCCTTCTCAGCGTTTGCATTTTTTAAATTTTTGTTCCTAGTAATATTGAAAGTTGTACGATAGTTTAAAGTCTCTTTAAACCCTCGCAGGGACGCAAGGGGCTACCATTTTGCAGTTTAACGGTAGCCCGTCATGTCTCATGACGGGAAAAGCTTTAGAAAAAGATAAATCGTCCAATGGTTAAATATAAGAAATGTTTTAAAAAGAGTATAACCAGTGTCTCATCTATCAAACTTATCTTGGATTAAATTACTTAAAGATGTTGCGAGCGGCAGTAACATTGTTACCGACGATATCACGCTTCAATCGTTTTCAGTGCAAGGTGTAAAACCAGCGTGTGTTTGTACGCCGAAGAGTGAAGACGAAGCAGTTTCCATTATCCAATTTGCTTTTTCACAGAAAGTTCCCATTACGCCATGGGGAAGCGGTGTTCATCAGAGGATTGGCTATCCGCCTTCGAAAGATAGTTTGGTGCTCAATACCTCTGGTTTAAATCGTTTAACTTATTATGAACCTGATGATATGGTCGCTTCGGTTCAATCGGGGATGCGATTAAAAGATCTTCAAGATACACTGAATGCTCGCGGTCAATGGCTTCCGCTTGATGTAAGCCCGCAAAGGAGTATCGGCGGACTTATTGCTGCTAATATGAGTGGGCCTTGCGCTTTTGGCTACGGCACTCTTCGCGATATGGTGCTTGGAATGACTAGTATCCATGGCGATGGTGTACGGCGTAAGTGCGGAGGGCGAGTGGTTAAAAACGTAACGGGTTATGATTTGAATAAATTGTATGTTGGTTCCTTTGGCACATTGGGGCTTATTACAGAAATTGCCTTTAAATTACGTCCGTTACCGATTGCTCGTGATGGTTGGCATATTCCGGTGACCAATATCAAAGAGGGTATCGAGATCTTGCGAAAAATTGATTCTAAAAATCTTCCGCTCGAAATATTGCATTTATTTTCGCGAGACGCATTTACCCCGCCCATTGAAAGGCAAGACATACCTAGCTTAGATTTTGATTCTGCATTTCATATTTTAATTTCTGCGGCAGGGACTGCGATGGAATTGGATCGTATCGATCGCGAAGTGATTGCTGTAACTGGATTAAAGGAAATAGATCGTTTTCACGCTTCCGTTTCTCCAAAAGACTGTTGGTTTATGAATTTAACGAGCGCGCCCACAAAAAATTCTGCGCCATGCGCGAAGTTACGTTTTTGGTGTACACGTTCAACACTGCAACCGGCCTTGGAATTAATCCATAATGGAAATAATCAACCTTACGGTTTGCACTCATTTAATGTGATAGGTGGCACCAGTGAGCTTTTAGAGTTATCGGAGGTAAAAGTGTCTAAGATTTTGGAAGATTTACCAAAGTTGGGAGTTAGTTTTCGGTTCGAAAATATTAAAGGAATTAAAATCGATCAACCCTTTGGCCCCCCCCGTCCAGAATGGGCTCTTATGAAACGCATTAAAGGAGCCTTAGATCCTCAAGGAATTTTTAATCCAGGAAGGTTTGTGGTAGGATAAAGCTTGTGTCCAGGCAATATCTCACGCGAAGGCCACAGAGGTGAAATTTCTAAACTTGTCACCCAGAGGAATGAGCGTCTAGAATCATCTTTTATGAGTTCAGTAATGGCAGAAGAACCAGCTGCGTCGATAGCAAAACCACTTTTTGACTTCCCCGTTGAAGCTAGCGATCTCCTAAGAAGTTGCATCCACTGCGGACTTTGTCTGGATGTCTGCCCCACATATCGTGATGCGAGTAACGAAAATGATTCTCCACGCGGACGTCTTTACCTAATGAAATCATTGGCTGAAGGGAAGATTGATCCTGCATCATCAGCCGTTACCGAACACCTCGATTTATGTTTAGATTGTCGAGCTTGCGAAACAGCCTGTCCAAGCGGCGTGCAATATGGCGCTATTTTGGAATCTGCGCGCGAATCATTATTGCAAGCCAATCCACCCGCTTTGCCAGAACGCATTCTGCGAAATCTAGTTTTTAAACATATTATTCCGAAACCAAAAGTTCTTAGAATTTTTACGAAGCTCTTAGGTTTTTACCAGAAAAGCGGATTGCGAAATGCTGTACACACACTGGGCATTCTTAAACTTTTACCGAAACGATTTCAAATAATGGAAGCGATGCAGCCAGAGCTTAATGAACCGCCTTTCCTAGAAAATGCGTTAGAAGTTTTTCCTGCAGATGGAGGTAAGCCACGCAAACGAGTAGCTTTCTTTAGCGGTTGTGTAATGGATCAGTTAATGGGTGGAATCCATCGTGCGACCATCAAGGTATTGCAAGCCCATGGTGTCGAAGTCGTTGTTATCAAAGATCAGGTTTGTTGTGGAGCGCTCATGACCCATTCCGGTGAGGTTGCGATTGCTCGGGAGTTAGCAAGGAAGAATATCCAAGCTTTTAAAAACTTGGGTGTGGATGCCATCGTTAATAATTCTGCTGGTTGCGGGGCGCAGCTAAAAACTTATCATCATCTTTTACCGGACGATCGAGAAGTGTTAGAATTTACTAAGTTAGTTAAAGATGTATCAGAAATTCTTTGCGGATTAGAACCCGTAAGACCATTTCGAAGATCCGAAAAAACGATTTGTTACGATGAGCCTTGTCATTTATTGCATGCCCAACGAATTAGCACTGAACCGAAAGCGGTTCTTCAGCGGATTCCGGGACTAAAATGGATTTCTTTGCCAGAAGCAGAATTTTGCTGCGGCGCAGCGGGGATTTATAATCTTACACAACCCGAAATGGCGGGGAGAATTCTTGCACGGAAAATAGAAGCGATTAAAAGCACAGGAGCAGAAATAGTTATTACAGGCAACCCGGGTTGTCTCATGCAAATCAAATACGGTTGTCGGGCAGCGAATCTTTCCTGTGAAGTTCTGCATCCAATGGAGTTGTTAGCACGGCAGTTATAAATATTTCGAGTCATGTCCTACGCCTTACATAAATTAGCTGATATACCGGAAGAAAAATTGGGCAACGGCCTGATTTTTCGGAAGTTTGTTAATGGTGAAAAGTTAACTTTTGCACATTTTAATGCTAAGAAAGGCGCGGAAGCGGCTATTCATAGCCATGAAAATGAACAAGTAACACATGTTCTTAAAGGTTCCATCAAAATTAATGTCGATGGCAAAGAAGTTGTTTTACAAGCTGGTGATGTGCTCATAATTCCGTCAAATGCGCCTCATGGCGCATCGGTTCTTGAAGATATCACTCTTATCGAAGTTTTTTCTCCTGCGCGCAAAGATTGGTCTCTTAAAAGGACATAAATAAAGAATCTCACACAGGGACCACGAGATTCGGAGAGAATTTCAAGCCTCTATTTTTCCGTGTGCTCCGTATAAAATCTGCTGTTTCCGGCTATTCATTCTTAAAAGAAAACTTGATGTAGTACCGCAAAGGACTTAGGTTCATATATAACAAAGAAGAATTAGAATTAGTCTAAATATAAATTAAGTTTTTAAAGAAAAGAGGATTTATGTCCATGCCATCGCCAAGTCCCGTAGTAGAAGCTTCGAAGTGGGTTTTACAACCCAAGGCGGATCAATTTGTTAAAGAAACACTGGAAGCTTTCTTAAAACGCTGTCCCGGCGCTGCTCGTTTAAAGGAACGTATGTTGAATGAAACCGGCATTCGAATGTTGGATATCTTGGATCACATGGTGCTGCCGGCAGCAGTAGGTCTAGAAGATCGTTTGCGTGATGCTGGGTTTATCACCAAACAACTAAGCGGTGCTGATCTTTGTTATGTGCACGAAGATGGTCTTTTCCCAGATATCGTTATTAGGCCTAAAGGTTCTATCCAGATTTTCATGGCAGTAGAGTTTGTAGCTGACTTTTTAGCTGCCCATAATCTTTCCGTAGAAGTTGAAGGTAAGCCGTGGTCTCCGTACCGCCGAGCAAAAGTTTGGGAAGGGGATCGTGCTGAATTTTGGATAGTGGAACGCCATGGACATGTTGGTTTCGATGTTCCAAATCCTACAGATGAACAGATTGTGCAGAGCCTACGGCATTTGGAGGTATTTCGCTCACGGCGCCGTTTATTTACGGATGAAATAAAAGGATTTGATTCTCTAGATGCTTTGATTGATCGAGCGATTGAAGATTTAGGAGTTCATTGGACTTGTTTTCTATTTTTCCTGGTGGAACGCGAATATTGGCAACGACGAAATAAAGCCGCCCAAGTTCAAAAAGCGCGGCAAGATGTGCTTGGTCTAGGATGGGTCAATGATGATCATCATACCTTCGATACCTCTCGGCCTTTATTTACCAGAACCATTCGCACGTTAGAAAAGCTCGGATTTTACTGCCGCGAACGTTTTTATGCAGGATCTGAAGCAGGATGGGGATCACAGATTTTGGAGCAGCCAGCCTTAGGAATTATTATTTTTGCGGATCTGGATTTAACACCGGAAGAACTCGAAGGCGATTATGCGCATCTTCCCAAGGAGCCTCTCAAAGATCTCCGAAGAGCAGGTATGTGGTGCGCCCTCCATGGTGAATCCTTGCTCGAGGCTGGAATCAATCACCTCGAATGCATGTACGATTCGAAAGCCTTACATCAACAATTACAAAATATTGGGATTGAATGGATGAAGCCGTTCTCGGATTTCCCGCATCTTTACCAGGAGCTTACGCTCGGTGAGCGTTGGCCGGTACGCGAAGAGCGTCTTCAACGTTTGTTGGCTCAAGGATATATCACCAAAGAAGATGCCGAAGATTTTCGTAAAAATGGCGCGATTGGATCGCATCTAGAAAATCTGGAACGCAACCAAGGTTTTAAAGGATTCAATCAACCCGGCATTAGCGGTGTGATTCTCCGAATCGATCCGCGAGCTAATATGGGTGGACAGTGGACGAGGTAAGGTGTTATTTCTCACAGGGTGCACAGAGGGTCTTAGAGAAGAGAGGTTTGGGCTTGTTCTTGAGTGATTGATGGGATAGGAGACTTCAGTGAAGATAAAGTGGCTTTGCAGCATTTCCGGTCTAGCAATTTGTTTAGGTGTGCCATCGATACTGTTATACTCGAAGAATTCTTTACCAGAGACACCTCCGAATATTATTATCATCTTGGCTGATGATCTTGGTTATGGCGATCTTGGTTGCTACGGAAACCCAAGTATTCG
>CAZNSF010000176.1:0-6505 GCA_964575565.1 uncultured Verrucomicrobiota bacterium
CCGGTGATAAAGAAGGTAAAGGCGGTATTTATAATTTCGTAACCAAACGTGGCAAATGCGTGGGCGCTAATTCTAAAATTTCTTGGACCCAAGTGGAGACAGGATCGGCCATTACCTGGAAATATCCTGGTGTGATTTTACAAGGCGATCACTCCATCGGCGAATTTTACTCGGTAGCTTTAACTAATAATTATCAGCAAGCTGATACTGGCACTAAGATGATTCATATCGGCAAAAATACACGCAGTACCATTGTTTCTAAGGGAATCTCGGCAGGTCACGGTAATAATAGCTATCGCGGCCAGGTAAAAATTCTAAAGAGCGCTACAGGCTCACGAAACTTTTCCCAATGCGATTCACTCCTGCTTGGTGATAAGTGCGGCGCGCATACGTTTCCGTATATCGAGGTAAAGAATACTTCTTCTACGGTTGAGCACGAGGCCTCGACTTCGAAGATTGGTGAAGATCAAATTTTTTATTGTAACCAGCGTGGAATTTCTACCCAAGATGCAGTGAATATGATTGTAAATGGTTATTGTAAGGAAGTGTTTCGCCATTTGCCGATGGAATTTGCTGTGGAAGCCCAGAAATTATTGGGCGTAAGTCTCGAAGGGAGTGTGGGATAAAAGGGGGCGTAGGTTTAACCACAAAGAGGCACAAGAGGTATATTTTTTTACAGATTATTTCTCCGTATTTATCATGTTTTGCAATGACCGTCATTACGAGGAGTGAAATCCTTCGACAAGCTCAGGATGCTGAGCGGAGTTGAAGCACGACGAAGCAATCTCTGTAATCTCTGTGAGAGTTATTAAACAAAATTAATTATGCAAAATCGACCTATCTTAGAAATTAAAAAACTAACCGCTGGAGTTCGTGATAAAAAAATCCTGAAAGGCATTAACCTTCGTATCAACGCAGGCGAAGTTCATGCGATCATGGGCCCTAATGGAAGCGGCAAAAGCACGCTTGCCCAAATCCTTGTGGGTCGCCCCTCGTATGAGATTACCGATGGCGAGGTGCTTTATAAGGGCAAAGATCTTTTAAGTATGAAGACGGAAGATCGTGCACGCGAAGGAGTTTTTCTTGCTTTCCAATACCCCGTTGAAATTCCAGGAGTAAATAGCACTTATTTTTTAAAAGCGGCTTACAACGAAGTTCGTAAATATCGCGGTCTCCAGGAACTTGATGCCATGGATTTTCTAACGATGGTTAAGGAGAAAATGAAGATCTTAGAGCTTGATTCCACTCTCTTAAGCCGTCCCGTAAATGAAGGATTTTCGGGTGGAGAGAAAAAGCGGAATGAAATCTTTCAAATGGCAGTGCTCGAGCCTCAACTAGCTATCCTTGATGAAACAGATTCGGGGTTGGATATTGATGCCTTGCGAATTGTTGCTGAAGGAGTTAATAAGCTAAAAAATAAAGACAATGCCCAGCTTGTGATTACCCATTACCAGCGTTTGCTGAATTATATTATTCCTGATTTTGTGCATGTTCTTGTGGATGGATGCATTGTTAAATCGGGCGGTAAGGAATTAGCCTTGGAACTTGAGAGCCGAGGCTACGATTGGATTGCGCATCACACTTCCCATGCGGGTAAAAACGGTAGCTCTTCATCCTAATGCAAGCTGTATCTCCCAAAACTATTTCTACAAAGAAAATGGGTCCGCATATTTCGAGTTTTGAACAACTCGAAAAGAGTAGATTCGAGAAAGATCCTCCTTGGCTTCGCTCGATCCGCAAAGCAGGCATTGCCCATTTTGTGAATCTTGGTTTCCCTACTACCGACCATGAGGAATGGCGTTTTACCAATGTTACCCCTATTGCAAAACTTCCTTTTAACCCAGTTTTGGAATATTCCGCAAACGATCTTACTCTCAAAAAAATCAAGCCGATTACTTTTGAGAAAATGAAAGGAAGCCGTCTTGTTTTTGTAGATGGTCATTTTTCAAAAGAACTTTCTGTAATCTCTAATTATTCCAATGGAATCAAGATAGGCAGTCTTGCTGCGGCTGTGGCTACGAATAGCAGGATGCTCGAGCAACATCTAGCCCGTTACGCGCGTTTTGATGAAAACGCTTTTGCAGCTCTCAATACCGCGTTTTTCTTTGATGGCGCATTTGTTTTTATTCCAGATGGGGTAGTGGTAGATGAACCGATCCACCTCTTATTTATTGCCACTGCTAAAGAGACGGGAAACACGATCCATCCGCGTAATCTCTTGATTGTTGGCAAGAATAGCAAAGCCACATTGATCGAGAGTTATGAGAATTATTCGAAGACACCTTATTTTACCAATGCACTCACCGAAATCGTCGTTGGGGAAAATGCAGTTGTTGAACACTGTAAATTACAAAAGGAAGCTCTTAATTCCTTCCATATCGCAACCATCCATGCACACCAAAAGAAAGATAGCCATTTTACTTCTCACTCCATTTCAGTAGGCGCACAACTCGCTCGAAATAATATCCATGCCGTTTTGGATGCGGAAGGAATTGATTGTATTTTAAACGGTCTTTATCTTGCCAATGGCACGCAACTGGTAGATCACCATACGGTGGTGGACCACGCTAAGCCTAACTGCGGTAGTCATGAGTATTACCACGGCATTCTCGATGGACAATCGAAGGGTGTCTTCAATGGTAAAATTTTTGTGCGTAAAGATGCCCAAAAGACGGATGCCAAGCAAACCAACCGGAATCTTCTCCTTTCAAGCGATGCGACAGTTGATACGAAGCCGCAATTAGAAATTTTTGCAGATGATGTCAAATGTACCCATGGAGCTACCATTGGCCAATTGGATGAAGAAGCTATTTTTTATCTTAAATCTCGTGGTATTGGCAATGGCGCGGCCCGCAGCATGCTCATCCATGCTTTCGCTAGTGAAGTGCTTAATCGAATTAAAATGGAATTGGTTCAAGTAAGTCTCGATCGGCTTTTGAACGATTATCTTGACCAATCCTTCCATTTATCTTTGCAGGAGTAAACCATGCCAGATGAACTGAACGAGCTCTATCAGCAGGTTATTCTTGATCATAGCCGAAGTCCGCAAAACTTTCGGGAATTAAAAGATGCAAATCGAGTTGCCGAAGGTCATAACCCGCTCTGTGGAGATCAAGTAAAAGTCTTTCTCTCACTAGAAAATGATACTATTCGTGATATCAGCTTTCAGGGGTCTGGCTGTGCCATTTCAAAGGCATCTGCATCGATGATGACAGCAAGTCTAAAAGGCAAAACACGCGCACAGGTTCAAAAGGTTTTTGATTTATTTCATCAAATGGTTACTACTGGCGAATCCAATGAAAAGGAAGTTGGCAAACTTGCTGTTTTTGCAGGCGTCCACAATTTTCCTGCGCGGGTTAAATGTGCTATCTTACCCTGGCATGCGGTAATCGCTGCCCTTGAAGGTAAAAAAGATCCTGTTTCGACCGAGACACCGGCAGAATAATACTCATTATGAACATTTTAAGATAGAAAACCCTCCCACCATCTTCCCCTCGTACTAACCATTATACTAAATATGAACCATGCGTTTATAAAAATTGTTCTCCTCCTTAACAAGGAGGAGTTAGAGGAGGTTTCTCTTAACTGACTTACCTCCCCCAGCCCCTCCTTAGAAAGGAGGGGAGAAAGATTTTTTTAAAGTGGAAAGATGTGCGTAATGATCAGCCCTTAATAAGAGGGGATAAAACACCAAATGAAATGGTGAATGTACCTCGAATCAATCGTAAATAATATGCAAACGAATGAAACTATTAAATTAGTCCGGGATTGTGAGGCAATCCTTATTCCTGCAGGCACAAAAATTACTTTACCCAAAGATACTCAAGTAATGGTTACCCAATCGCTGGGAGGTAGCTATACGGTGCTTGCCAATGGTAGCTTAGCTCGTATTAGCAGTAAAGATGCCGATGCGCTTGGTAAAAAATCAGAAATAAGTCCTTCAACAACGCCTCCAGAGAATTCAGGGCCTTTTGATGAAAAACTAGTTTGGGAACAAATGAAAACATGTTTCGATCCCGAAATTCCAGTGAACATTGTAGACCTTGGGTTAATATATGATTGTCACGCAACTCCTCTGCCCGAGGGCGGAAATAGGGTAGATGTAAAAATGACTCTTACTGCGCCTGGTTGCGGAATGGGAGCTTCCATTGCAGCCGATGTTGAAAACAAAATTCGAACAGTGCCGGGCGTTAAAGAAGTAAAGGTCGAGCTAGTTTGGGAACCTACCTGGAACCAAAGCATGATGAGTGAGGTTGCTAAGCTGCAGCTTGGTTTAATGTAAATATGATATTGGTTTTAAAATGGGTGACAGTTAAAACCTCTCTATTCCCCTTGCAGGGACGCAAGGGACTGCCAACTTTTTCTCCTCCTTGCCAAGGAGGAGTTAGAGGAGGTCTTACCCTTCAGAATGGTTTACCTCCCCCAACCCCTCCTTGGAAAGGAGGGGAGCATAAAAGATGTGTGTGATGGTTAACTTACAAGGAGGAGAGAATTCTCAATAACATGATCACCAATTTAGAATCCCTGCGAAAAGATTTTCCGATCCTTGATCAAAAGGTTCATGGATATCCCCTCATTTATTTTGATAACGCAGCAACGAGTCAAAAACCTCGCGCCGTGCTTGATGCTTTGCAGCATTATTATTTAAAAGATAATAGTAATGTTCATCGTGGAATTCACGAGTTAAGTAATCGCGCTACAGTGGCTTTCGAAGCTGCTCGCTCGCGCGCCGCTCAATTTATCAATGCCAAACATCCGGAAGAGATTATCTTTACGCGTGGTACCACCGAAGGCATTAATCTCGTGGCCCAAGCATGGGGCAGTAAATATATCAAAGCGGGCGATCAGATTTTGCTTACAGAGATGGAGCACCATAGCAATATTGTGCCGTGGCAACTTTTATGTGAACGTGTGGGCGCAAAATTGGTTTACGCGCCGATTACCGGCGATGAGGGGTTACTTGATTTAAATCGTTTGAGTGCGCTTTTAACCAAAGAAATTAAATTTTTTGCAATCACGCATATCTCCAATACATTAGGAACGATCAATCCAGTAGCAGAACTCTGTAAAAGAGCGCGCAAATTGGGGATTATCACCTTAGTAGATGCTGCGCAAAGCGCGGGGCATCTTCCGGTAGATGTGCAGGAGATTGACTGCGATTTCCTTGCTTTTTCGGGTCACAAAATCTGTGGTCCTACTGGCATTGGTGTTTTGTATGGCAGACAGGAGAAATTGGAAGCCATGCCGCCTTATCATGGCGGCGGCGAGATGATTATGAGCGTGGATTTCCATAAGAGTACCTGGAAGAAACCGCCTCATAAATTTGAAGCAGGCACTCCAGATATCTCTGGTGCTATTGGTTTACATGCAGCGATGGATTATTTAGATAAAATTGGGCGCGATCAAATTTTTCAACATGATCAAGAGTTAGCTGGTTATGCTTATGAGAAACTGCGTACACAGGTAAAAGGTATCCGAATTTTTGGGCCGTCGAAGGGTAGGGCAGGGGTGATAAGTTTTTTACTGCCAAATATACATGCCCATGATGTGGTGACTGTTGCGGATCAACGCGGGGTTGCTTTAAGAGGCGGGCACCATTGCAACCAACCTCTGATGCGTAAACTGGGGATCGAAGCTACCGCGCGTGCGAGCTTTTACTTTTATAATACACAAGCCGAAGTAGATCGTTTTGTAGAGGTTGTTGGGGAAATTCAGAAATTTTTTGGGGAACGATAAAGTTGAGATGTAGGGTGTAGAAAACTATTTCCCGACTCATGAGCATTTTAGCTCGGTGACTTTAACGTCGGAACTGAGCGATGCAGGCGGCCTGCCCGCATTCGCTCTAGTGATTTTGTTGGGCATCATTTCCTCTTGCGCTTTCCACTAAGGCTCTCTCCCAAATCGTTCCATCGAATTTTACAGAAGGTTTCCGTTTCGGGCCATGCCTCCGGCGCGAGCGACAACTCGTGAGGATCGCCAGCGTCCAGCGCTGCGCCCGAAAACTGTTTGCCAATAACATATTTGGTTCTTGGAGCCCGGATGAGCAGGAGCTCCTTGCATGGTTGAAACCTGCTCTTCAATGAGTCTTCACCCTGCACCCCGAGGCCTTGGCTTTCTTCGTCGTATATCACCATGACTTTGTCATCGGTTATTCGCAAAAAGTAGAGCAAACCACCATGTTCAGGCTCCTGGAAGCGCTTAGCTGCATTGAACTGGTATGACTCTTCAATTACTTGGCCTTCCTCGAGGTCAGCGCGAATTTCTGGGCGGATATCGCGCCAGGCCTTAACCCAACGAACGCTAGATACGACGGCATAGGTCGCGCAGGCTAGGGCTCCCAAGGCAACGACCCACAGGCCGGTGTGACTGTCCAAGGCAATCTGAACGTGTAAGATGGCCCGAGCTGCCCAAATGATGGGGATCCAGGCCAAGACAAACAACAGCATCAAAACCGCCCATGTGATGAACGCGTTTTTGATCCCTCGCAGCCAACAGGTGACGCTGC
>CAZNSF010000177.1:0-4916 GCA_964575565.1 uncultured Verrucomicrobiota bacterium
ATCAAGCTCGAGAAATGATCCCACAAATTGAGGAATTGATTAAAGGCAAACACCCAGATTTATTACATCGGTGGATAGGCGCTATATCCCAATTTCCGGCGGAAGATCAGGTTAGAGAGATACGTAGATTATTCAACGATGAGAGTACGCGTAGTAGCTTCCGTGAGAATATTCTCCCAATGCCATTTCGTTCATTATCGCAATTGGATCAACGAAATAATGAGGTACGCCAATTGGTTCATGAGATTTTTACACAAGAAAGCGATAAAAATAAGGAAGGTCTGCTTACATCCATTGGTTCCCTATGGATGGGTTTTTCTGATAATATGATCAGGCCCATGGGGCAAAGTGCCAAAAAAAGTAAGCTGGAAGGCGCACTTCAATTGCTTAAAGAACTGGAACCAGAAATAAATTCTCCTGAACTCAAAACTCAATTAGAAGAAGCGCGTAAAAACCTCCAAAGTGTCTTGAGTGCCACAAAGTCTGCCATTGAACGCGGGGGTAAAAATTAAAAATCTTTACATCGCAAAACTATTTGTCACAGAAAGACTTCGAAATTATTGCTGCCTAACTTGTTTCTAGACAAACTGGTGCTATACTTGAAACAAGAAGAGTAGAGAGTGAAAGTAATACAACCAAATTGCAGAGCTCAATTCACACCAGCGGATATCGATTTTGTTGTTTCTGTCCTTTCTGTAGCAGGTGATCGCGCCCAATGTTTAATAAGTCTTTTTTCGGATCTCGATTCGCTGAATACCATTTTGGATGATGAACTCATCTTCCGCGCTTTGACCGAGCACAACAACTGCTTAAAAGTTTCGAAATATTTCTATTTTTACGTTTTGGTTCGTCATGTGCTTCTGCGTTCAAGAATAGACGATCGAAATGTAACGGATTATATAGCTGCCATGCTGGCAGAATTTTCGAGCATCCAACGGGTTCGCTATCCTACCAACGAAAATCATCCTATGGATTATCTCGTGGATATGTTAGCAGCGCTCCAAAAGGCGGATGATTCTACTAAGTTTTTAATCCGAGCGCATGTGGGCAATCATTCTCTTTTTATTTCCGGTGTATTCCCAGATCATATCCATCATCGCACCCAATTCCGCGGCGCGCCCGAAATGGAATACTACGAAAATCTTGGCAGCGCGAACTTTGGTATAGCCCGCGATCACCGTTTAGCGCATCAGTTCGAGTTATCCCCTATTTTCGGTATGCTGGCAGAACGTTTCCGAACAGTTCGTATGGCGCTCAATGATATGAGCGATCGCCTTCTCTTTTTACGCGACCAAGATTACTCGCTCGAAACGCTTCTCCGCCAAGCTCAAGACCAATCTTTGAACAAATCGGATAAAAAATCTGGGTTTTAGGTATAAGGTGATAGGTTTGTGTGAATCTGGAAAAAACAATGGATCTGCTAAATGTTTCCTCTTTTTCGTGTGCTTTAGAGTGTTTCGCGGGCAACTGCAGAATTTAGAATGGACCACATTGGCCTGCCCTACTTCGCCCTACACTTTGCTTGTGCTACGAAGGGCATGCCATCCGTAGCTCGCGAGATTTATCTCCGAGCGAAGGATGGTGCGCTCAGAGGGACTTGAACCCCCAACCCTCGGTTCCGAAGACCGATGCTCTATCCAGTTGAGCTATGAGCGCACATAGTTTGGCTTGGAAAAGATACCATTTAGAAATTAAAAATTTCAAATATCTTTAACTAGATTTTAGCCACTAGTTTAGGATAGGCTAGGTAGCGTTCGAAGCCAATCGTTAAAAGTTAACCGCCCATTCCTCATGAAACGTAATTTTCGACCTTCACCGCTTACCGAAGCTAAGCCGGTTTTACGTTGGCTTTTTATTTTTATGGCGATTGCATTCCTCGGCCGATGGTGGGAACTCTTTTGGCTGTGCCTTGTAGCTTTCTTGGGTCACGCTGCTTTTCATCGTAACCCACGAAGGAAGATCACAACTGATCCATCTATCCTGGCAGCTCCTGCAGATGGCAAGGTGATGGATATTGTAGAAGTAGATGAACCAAAATTTATAAAAGGCAAAGCCTGTCGGATTGGAATTTTTCTTTCGATTTTCGATGTCCATACACAAGCCTCCCCTTGCGATACCACGCTAAAAATGGTGGATTATCAGCCCGGTAAATTTCTTGACGCGCGTGATCCCAATAGTTCGCCTCAAAACGAAAGTCAAACCCTTGGGCTTGAAACAACTGATGGCGTTCGTTTGGTGGTTAAACAGATTTCTGGGAAGATTGCTCGGCGAATCATTCTTTGGCGATTCATTGACGAAGAGGTAGCTAAAGGCGACCTTTTAGGAATGATTCGGTATGGGTCACGCGTGGAACTGTATTTGCCAGTAGATTTCGCTGAACCTCTTGTGAAGGTGGGAGATCGAGTTTATAGTGGAAAAACTCCGATTGCTCGAGCGTTTGTTAAAGCAAAATGAAGATTTATTTAAAATGATCGTCATTGCGAGGACGCACAGCGGCCGAAGCAATCTATCTCCTTAAAAGGTGATTTTACCGACACAATGAAACAAAATCAAAAAAGAGCGTTATTCGTAACCATCTTGTTTGCTATAGTGGGAACGGTTCTTATCTCTTGTTATACGGTACCGCAAACAGGGCGTACGACCATTAATTTGATGGATCCTCGGCAAGAAGCAAAGTTAGGTGCCGATACTTTCGAGGAAATTAAGAAAAAAGAGAAGGTTTCCACCGATGCCAAACAAATCGAAATGGTTCAACGAGTAGGTAAACGAATTGCGGATGTGGCTGATCAAGATATTCCGAATGCCAAATGGGAATTTGTCCTTTTTGAAAATAAAGAACCTAATGCCTTTGCCTTACCCGGTGGCAAAGTGGGTGTTTACACAGGAATCTTCGAGATCACGAAGGATGATACAGGTCTTGCTACAGTACTTGGTCACGAAATTGCCCATGCGGCAGCGCGCCATGGTTCAGAACGAATCAGTGAATTGCAAATAATAGATTTTGGTGCTGGGATAACGGCTTTTAGTTTAAGTAAAGAAAGTTCTAAAAATCGCCGGTGGGCGATGATTGCTTATGGAGCCGTCGCTACGCTTGGAGCCATTCTTCCTCATAGCCGTCTGCAAGAGAGCGAGGCAGATCACATTGGTCTTATTTATATGGCAAAGGCTGGTTATCCACCTAAAGAAGCAGTCGCATTCTGGCAACGGTTTCGTGAGTATAATGAGAAAAAAGGTGGCGCGCCCCCTACTTTTCTCTCTACCCATCCTGCGGATGAAGAGAGAATTGCTGACCTAGAAAAACTTATTCCTCAAGCCGAAGTTTATTATAAAACAAGCGGTAAAAAAGACTGATTGATTATGACTCGATATCCATCGTTAACTGATATCTATGCAGCAGCCGAACGCATCAAACCTTATATTCACCGGACACCAGTCTTTACTTGTGAGAGTATCGATCAGATGGTTCATGCAAAGCTTTTCTTTAAGTGCGAGAATTTTCAGAAAGCAGGGGCTTTTAAATTTCGTGGCGCATCGAATGCGGTTTTTTCCTTATCTGAAAATGATGCCAAAAAGGGAGTAGCCACCCATTCTTCCGGTAACCATGCGGCAGCGCTTGCGCTTGCGGCTCGAAAACGCGGTATCAAGGCGCTTATCGTGATGCCTAAAAATGCACCGGAAGTTAAAAAAGCTGCTGTGACCGGTTACGGAGCTGAAATTACATTTTGTGAACCTACACTAGATGCGCGTGAGTTTACATTGGCTGAGATTATTAAGAAGACAGGAGCCACGATGGTTCATCCTTCCAATGATTACCAGATGATTGCTGGCCATGGTTCGGCTGCGCTTGAATTATTGCAAGAAATTCCAAATCTTGATGTAGTAATGGCTCCTGTTGGCGGCGGCGGTCTTTTAAGTGGAATTGCCATTGCTACCCGCGGAGTTTCAGCTTCAACCAAAGTAATTGCTGCGGAACCGGAAGGTGCGGATGATGCTTATCAATCGATCCAATCCGGTAAAATTATTCGACATCCGAACCCTAAATCCATTGCCGATGGTTTACTCACAGCATTGGGAGATATTACTTTTCCTGCCATCCAAGCGCATGTTCACCAAATTGTAACGGTCAGCGAAAAAGCAATTATTGATGCCATGCGGCATGTGTGGGAGCGAATGAAGATTATTGTAGAGCCTTCAGCAGTAGTTACGGTTGGAGCTCTGCTCGAAAAGAAAATTGATCTTAGCGGTAAACGTATTGGGATTATTCTTTCCGGTGGCAATGTCAGTCTCGATAAACTACCTTGGATGTCTTCAATGTGAGTAAGACACCCCGGTCCCTTAATCTCTGCCAATACGCAGGTTTTCCCATGTTGAATGGTCCATTTATCATCATTACGGCCGCCGACATCAAAAGATGAAACGCGTTTGGTTGTTGCACGACGAAGCTCGGCGAGTTGAACCCAGATTTTGCATTAGCAAAATCTGCCCGCGGGACCGCACCTGCGGGGTTGAACCCCGAACGCTTTCGGCCTTTGGCAAAATTTACGTGCACTTTTTTGTTCACAAGGTCTTCTCCCGATCCTATTGAAAAGCAATCACCAATAACGTTTCTTCCGTGTTTAATGCAAATTTTGGGTTGAATAAACATTACAGGATAAGGCTAATTTGCCTCTTTCTCTTTTAGGAGAGTAGAATCAAATATTCTACTCGATGCCTTTTAAAGCCGCAAAAATTGCTATGCAACTAAAAAAAGATTTCTTATAAAGGCGCAAATGGTTCAAGAGCGAGATAAAAAACAAAATCCTATCCTCTCTTCCATGAGTTGGCTTCAGATAGGTTTGGTCTCGCTATTAGTACTCGCTGTTGTCTTTGCCTACACCGACCGTGCGGTTTTAAGTGTGCTTGGGCCTACACTTAAA
>CAZNSF010000178.1:0-22019 GCA_964575565.1 uncultured Verrucomicrobiota bacterium
AAGAAGGAATATCTGCTGCTTGGCGAAAAACTAATTTATCATTCGCAACATAAACGATGACCTTTTCACGGGGATGAATATTGCTACGGAGAAGTTCTTCAGCAAGAGGATCCTCAAGATACCTTTCAATTGCGCGACGCAAAGGACGGGCTCCAAGAGCTGGATCAAATCCCTTTTCAGCAAGAAATGCTTTAGCTTCTGGTGAAAGCTCAATGAGAAGCTCACGTTGCTGTTTAAGGTGCTCCTGAAACTTGGTGATTTCAATATCCACAATTTTGGTTACATCGTCTTTATTCAAAGCGCGAAAGACAATGAGATCATCCAGGCGATTGACAAACTCTGGTTTAAAAAGTTTTTTAGCTTCCTCCAAAATCTTTTCCTTCATTCTCTCATAAGAACTATCGTTAGTATCCGCGCCAAACCCCAAAGAAGTCTGTTTTCGAAGCATATCGGCGCCAATATTGGTGGTTAGAATCACAATCGTATTACGAAAATCTATTTTACGCCCAAGGGAATCCGTAACCTTACCTTCCTCTAAGATTTGTAAAAGGATATGGACAATATCTGGATGAGCTTTTTCGATTTCATCGAAAAGAACTACTGCGTAAGGCCGACGCCGAACTTGTTCGGTTAATTGCCCTCCCTCTTCATAGCCTACATACCCAGGAGGGGACCCAATGAGCCGAGAAACATTGAATTTCTCCATGTATTCCGACATATCGAATTGAAGAAGGGCATTGCGATCGCCAAACATAATTTCAGCAATTGCTTTGGCTAAAAGAGTTTTACCCACGCCTGTCGGTCCTAAGAAAAGAAAAGAACCGATGGGGCGTCGAGGATCTTTAAGGTCTGTTCTTGAGCGACGCAGCACCTTCGATAGGGCACTAACACCTTCTTCTTGACCGACAACGATAGCGCGCAATTCGTTCTCCATATTCAGAAGCTTTTCAGCATCGGTTTTCTCCATTCGCGCCAATGGAATGCCTGTGATCTTTGAAATAACGGTCAAAATATCTTCATCAGTAATGATCACTTCTTTTTCCTGCCGTTTCGCTTTCCATTCAGCGAGTGTTTTTTCGATTTTTTCTTTTGTCTGCTTTTCTTTATCACGAAGTGAAGCGGCTTTTTCGAAATCTTGACCTTTAATCGCTTTTTCCTTTTCTGTTCTGATTTGCTCGATTTCTTTTTCGAATGAACTTATTTCGGGAGGACGAGTAACGGTGCTAATTCTAGCCCTTGCGCCAGCTTCATCCATAATATCAATTGCTTTATCTGGAAGAAAACGTCCTGAAAGATAGCGATCAGAAAGACGGGAAGCGGCTTCAAGAGCTTCATCGGTCATTTTAGCTTTGTGATGCTGCTCATACTTCGGCCGTAATCCTTTTAAAATCTCGATGGTTTCCTCAACAGAAGGCGCCTCTACTTTAACCACTTGGAAACGACGTTCCAATGCTGCATCTTTTTCGATATATTTACGGTATTCATTCATCGTGGTAGCACCAATGCACTGAAGTTCCCCTCGAGAAAGCGCAGGTTTAATAATATTCGAGGCATCCATGGTTCCTTCGGCTGAACCCGCACCGACAATGGTGTGTAATTCATCAATAAAGAGAATCACATTGCCTGTCTTACGAATTTCCTCCATTACAGCCTTGATGCGTTCCTCAAATTGGCCACGATATTTTGTGCCGGCAACCATGAGAGCCAAATCAAGCGTAATCACTCGCTTATCACGTAAAATTTCGGGGATACTGCCTGATACAATTTCCTGGGCTAACCCTTCCACAATGGCTGTTTTACCCACACCAGCCTCACCAATCAAAACAGGGTTATTTTTGGTACGACGACAAAGCGTTTGAATTACTCGTTCAATTTCGTTCTTCCGTCCAATAATCGGATCCAGTTTTCCTTGCTTAGCAAGTTCATTGAGGTCACGCCCAAAAGCCTTAAGAGCCGGAGTTTTAATTTCGACTTTTTTCTCCTCCTTAGCACCCGCAGCTACTGGCTCACCCTCACTGGCTTCCTGTAAGTCAGGATCCAATTCTTTGAGAATTTCTTGACGAGCTCGTTCAATATCCACATCTAAACTTTTCAAAACGCGCGCTGCAACACCATCTCCTTCGCGTAATAGTCCTAATAAAATATGTTCGGTACCTACATAACTATGATTTAAAGCTTTTGCTTCTTTAGCGGCTAGCGCTAAAACTTTTTTAACACGCGGAGTGTAAGGAATATTCCCTACCATTTTTTGTTCAGGCCCTGTACCCACATGTTTTTCAACTTCCATACGTACAGTTTCGAGCTCAAGATTTAAACGGTTAAGCACAGTAACCGCTACACCCTGTCCAAGCTTGATAATCCCAAGCAAAAGATGCTCGGTACCCACATAATTATGATTAAAGCGATCCGCTTCCTTGCGGGCAAGGGCAAGAACTTGTTGAGCTCTAGGAGTAAAATTATTCATTAGATTTTCCCTTATCATCCTCTTTCTTTGCTGGAGGAATGGTTAATTTTGGCCGCCGTATGGTTGTAAGTTTAGCGCGAATATAGTCTGCACGCAAACCATCTCGATCTTCAGCAGCGAGTTTTTGATTGTGATGTTGCTGTTGCAAATGGGCGGGCTGGGTATCCATAAAAAGCTGGTCGATTGTAGCGTGAGAAAGACCATTGAAAAGCCCAAGATCAACTCCCAAACTAATCATGGATAATAAGTTCATGGTTTCTTTTGATGTAATGGTCTGGGCATTTGCTAAAATTCCATAAGCTCGACCTACATGATCATAGACCATTCGAGGTGTTTTTTCAAGCAATGTGATACGTGCATTTTGTTCATGTTTAACAATTTCGGCAATAACCTCCGTAAGACGCCTAAGAACTTCAACCTCTTTTTCACCAAGCGTTGTTTGATTCGAAATCTGGAATAAATTACCCAGCGCCTCCGTCCCTTCGCCATAAAGCCCGCGAACTGCCAAACCAATTTTATTTGCTGCTTTTACAATTTCGTTGATGTGCTCCTGAAGCACCAGTGCTGGTAAATGAAGCATCGCAGAGGCTCTCATTCCAGTGCCCAGATTAGTAGGGCAAGCAGTAAGAAACCCAAGCTTTGAAGAAAAAGCAAAAGGAAGGCTCGCACTCAACTGCGTATCCAATTGATCAATCGACTGATAAATCTCTTTTATTTTAAAGCCAGGCATAATGGCTTGCATTCGAATGTGGTCTTCCTCGTTAATCATCACGGCCAAAGTGCCGGCACGGTTAATGACAATCGCGCTTCCCACATTTTTCGCAGCATGTTCGCGACTAATTAAATGGCGTTCCACAAAAACCTGTTTTTCTATCGCTGGAATATTATCCATCACTTCCGAAAATCCACCTTCCATTTCTTTGAGACCTTGCACAACCGGCCGTATAATCTCCACCACACGCAAACGATCCGTTTTTTTAGCCCATCCAGGAAATGGATAACCTTGGAGGTTGCGAGCCAGACGAACCCGGCTCGAGATCACAATATTCGTTGATATTTCTGAAGATGGTTGTGAACTTAAGCTCATGGGATGAAAACAAACAGGCTGTACCTAACTCTCTTCCACAAGAGCCTTTATGGCAACTAAAAGCTTTATATT
This sequence comes from uncultured Verrucomicrobiota bacterium, assembly GCA_964575565.1. GTDB lineage: Bacteria > Verrucomicrobiota > Verrucomicrobiia > JABWAM01 > JABWAM01 > CAZNSF01. Next base: position 3,624 of record CAZNSF010000178.1, read on the forward strand.
CAAGAGCCCTTCACTTGTTCTAGTTTTCGAATGCGATCACGTAATTCTGCTGCTTTTTCGAAGTCCTCCGATTTTACTGCACGCTCCAATTCCGACCGCAAAGACTTTAAACGTTCTTCGTCAGCTAAAGTTTCGGTATAATTAGGGGGCCGCTTACCAATGTGCTGTTCTCCTTTATGCATACCCCGAATCAAAGGAGCAAGTCCTTCGGCAAAGGTCTTGTAACATTGTGCGCAACCAAGGCGTCCAGATCTTTTAAAATCAGATTGTGTCATTCCACAACCTGGGCACCGTAACTCGGGAGAAACTATTCCTATACCAGATGCTGTTTCTCCTTGGCCAAGTCCTAAAAGCAAATCGGCAAGAGAAAAACCTGTGGGATCAGATACCCCTTTGACCTTGGCGCACCCTTCGCATAAGTCAATTTTTTGCATGGCGCCGCTGACAATTTGTGTCAAGTGAACTGTAGCCTCCGCTTCTTTGCAAACATCGCATTTCATGGACGAATAGGATAGCCTTCTTGGCGCGTCAATTCACGAAAAGCTTGGATAAGCCTTTTAGTAATTTCACCGGGTTTGCCGGTTCCAATCACACGCCCATCAAGTTTTACCGAAGGAATAATTTCAGCGCCTGTGCCTGTCAAAAAACATTCATCGGCTACAAATAAATCATGACGAGTTACATTAATCTCCTGAACCTCCAGCCCAAGATGTTCTTGAGCAAGTTGAAACACCACTTGGCGTGTAATTCCACCAAGCGCGCCAGCTGAAACAGGGGGTGTATAAATTTGACCGCCCCGAACGTAAAAGAGGTTATCACCTGTGCATTCTGCCACATACCCCTGATGATTAAGCATCACAGCTTCCGGTACGCCAGCGCGGACAGCCTCGATTTTTGCAAGAATGTTATTAAGATAATTTAAGGATTTGATTGCTGGGCTAAGAGCAGCTGGCGATATCCGTACAGTGGGCGAGGTAATCATCTCCAAACCCTCGCGATAGAGCTTGGGCGGGTAGAGCGTGATCTTGCTAGCAATAATGAAAATAGTCGGGCGCTTGCAAAGATAAGGATTCAAACCCAAATCGCCTACTCCACGGGTAACAACTAATCGAATATAACCGTTGCGTATCTTATTAAGCCAACAGGTACGTGAAACAGTTCGGATCAACTGTAGTTTGCTTATGGGAATATCTAACCCGATTGACTTTGCAGAATTAAAAAGGCGATCGATGTGTTCCTCTAATTTAAAGACTCGGTTGTGGTAAGCCCGAATTCCTTCAAAAACTCCATCTCCATAAAGCACTCCATGGTCGAAGACAGAGATTTTAGCCGTTTTCTCCGTATAATACTTTCCATCAATATAGATTTTCATTTTCAATTAAAAAGTGTTTTCGATAAATCCTTGTCCCACAGCAGATCACAAAAAGAGAGCTACACTCAAGCCTTTTGTTCTTTTTCCAAGGCATCTAACAACTTTACCATATGCTGACCCCGTTCAATGCCATGGTCCTGTTTGAAAAGTAAATGAGGGGTATATTTCATGGTTATTTTTCGGGAAAGATCATGCTGTAAGCCGATACGAATTTTCTTTAGAGCAATAATCGCCTCTTCTGCTTGCTGTGTAGTGGCGCCTATGGTGCTAATATAAACATTGGCGGTCTTTAGATCCCGGGCCACTTCCACTTCGGTAACAGAAATTAAACCATAGCGTTCCACTGGCAAATGCTGACGAATCAGATTGCTAAGTTCGCGTTTTACTTGTTCATTTACTCGTTTAATACGAAAGAGAGACATAAGAAAGAGTCTATGCCATACCGAAATAAAATGAAACTTGTAAATATCATTCGCTTGCATAAAAGACTGGCAGGCAATTACATTTTTTAAGTATATTGCAGGCTTGGAGCAACTGTAAAACCCACTCCGAAATTTATGCCTTTTGATATTCAAAGCCTCATTCACTCGCGTCTTGGCGAAAATTATGAACTGCACGATCGTTATATCAACCGATCCTTTGTGAAAGTGCTTCGCACGATAGGGTTCGATAAAGTTTATGCACGAGCTCAAGGCCCCTATTTGTACGATCGCGATGGCAAAGATTATCTTGATGGTTTAGGAGGTTATGGCGCGGTCAATATCGGCCGCAATCATCCCACTGTAAAAAAAGCTATTAGCGATCTGTTAGCCCTTGATATGCCCAACATGGTGCAAATGGATTGTTCGCTTACCAGTGGCTTATTGGCAGAGGCGCTTATCAAACATTCCCCTCCCCACCTAAATTCAGTATTTTTTTGCAACTCCGGTACAGAAGCCATCGAAGGCGCTATCAAGTTTGCTCGTTGCGCTACGGGACGCGAAAAACTTCTTTATTGCAACAGCGCTTTCCATGGTCTTACCACCGGTTCCCTTGCACTAAATGGCAGTTCGTGGTTTCGTGAAAGATTCGGTACCCTTCTCCCAAGTACAAGTATTACCTTGGATGACTTTGAGACACTTGAACGAGAACTCTCTACAGGCGAATATGCGGGGTTTTTCTTTGAGCCCGTCCAAGGAAAAGGCGTTTATTATCCTAAAAGCGATATGTTTTGGCCTCGTGCCCAAGAGCTTTGTCGCAAATACGGTACTCTATTTATCACGGACGAGGTACAGACTGGTCTCGGTCGAACAGGGCGTTTTTATGCATTTGAACACTGGGCATTAGAGCCTGATATTGTAACCTTAGCTAAAAGCTTAAGCGGAGGGCTTGTTCCCTGTGGCGCTATTCTTACCCGACGCAATATCTATGATAAAACCTTTGATCAAATGGAACGCTGTGTTGTTCATTCGACTACCTTTGGAAGAAATAACTTAGCGATGGTTGCAGCCCTCTCCACTCTCCAAGTAATGGAAGATGAACATGTCGTTGAAAATTGTGATCGCATGGGGAAAGCGCTTATCAATGGAATTAAAACACTTATGGATAAACATGAATTTATCAGCGAGGTGCGCGGCAAAGGACTTATGTTAGCTGTAGAATTCTCTGAACCTAAATCTTTTCGATTGCGTACCGCATGGAAGCTTATTGAAGCTGCTCGAAAAGGACTTTTTGCTCAAATGATTGTAATCTCTTTACTAAAAAATCATCGCATTCTTAGTCAGGTGCCAGGCCATCATATGGACGTGATCAAAATAACACCGCCTCTCATCATCACCCAAAAAGATGTAGATCGTATCATCCATGCCCTGGATCATACCTTAGCCGAATGTTACAAGCTACCAGGTGGCATGTGGGACATGGGCACTAATTTTATACGCGCAACCCTCTCCGCAGGGAAAGCGGCTTAAGGGCATACCCCTAACTTTTTTATTCTCACAGACCCGCGAACCGTTTTAAATATTTGATAGCAACCTCAAAATCACGAGGTAATGGAGAACGGATCGTTTGGAGTTTGCGTGTGGTAGGATGAGTAAAGGCAATGCTTTCAGCATGTAAAGCCAACCTTCCAAGCAAAGGACGTTCAGGTTCGTCTTTCTTATGTTTGTACCCTGTTTTGATGACCGAAAGCAAAAGCCCTTGTCCACTACCATAAAGAGCATCGCCTAAAACTGGACACCCCTGTGACGCCAAGTGAACGCGAATCTGATGAGTACGGCCTGTCTTAGGGAAAATTTCCGCTAACGAATACCCTCTCCAACGGGTTATCCCTTTTATAAAAGTTTCGCATGGTTTGCCCAAAGAACGACTAACACGCATTTTTCCTAATTGATATTTATCTTCTGCGATCGGCAGATGAATTGTAAGCTCATCCTTCGGTAAGGTCCCCTGGGTAATCGCAAGGTAGCGTTTGGTAACCGTGCGTGATTGAAACTGGGAACTAAGGTTATCGAGCGATTTTTTATCCTTACTACATAAAAGCACCCCGCTTGTTTCTCGATCAAGCCGATGGATATTAAAAATGGCCGATGATATCTGCTTATGAATCATCGTCATTAAGTTGATACGATCTTGATCCCATCCATCGGGCGCCGTTAATAATCCGCTCGGCTTATCAAAAGCGATTAAATTCTCATCTTCAAATAAAACTGCTGGAAGAGATTGCATTGCAAAGATAAAATATTTGTTTATTCTTAAGACTTCTACTTCATTATCTAATATGATTCCTCGATATTCACGCCCAGAAATGACAGCCGTTTGGTCGGAACAAAACAAGCTCGCTATTTGGCTTCGCATCGAAGTCCTTGCTTGTGAAGGACGCCATAAAGCTTTAGGCGAAATTCCTGCTCGAGATCTAGCAGTTATTAGAAAGAAAGCTAACTTTTCTCTAGCACGTTGTCGACAAATTGAAAAGCGTACCAATCACGATGTAATCGCCTTCTTGGAAAATGTGGCCGAATATGTTGGCAAACAACCTGCGCGCCACATTCACCAGGGGCTTACTTCTAGTGATTTACTGGATACCACGTTAGCTATCCAGATGCGTGAAAGCTTAGATATTCTTTTAGGCGATATAAAAATCTTGTGCCAAATCGTTTCGCGCCTTGCCCATAAATATCAATACACCCCTATGATGGGCCGCACCCATGGAATCCATGCGGAACCTATCACCTTTGGCCTAAAAATGGCTCTCATGTTCGATGAATTCAGACGAGCTTTTTGCCGTTTAGAACATGCAAAAAAAATCGTATCGATTGGCAAACTCTCCGGCGCAGTCGGCACCCGCGCGCATCTTGATCCACGGGTAGAAGCTTACGTTTGCAAAAAACTTGGGCTTTCCCCTGCTATTCTCGCCACCCAGGTAATCCAACGCGATATTCATGCAGACTTCATGTCAGCGCTTGCCACTACTGCTGCTTCAATTGAACGTTGGGCAACCGAGTTCCGCCATCTACAACGCACTGAAGTGCTGGAAGTAGAAGAATTTTTTGCTAAAGGACAAAAGGGATCGAGCGCCATGCCCCATAAACGCAATCCCATTACAGCAGAACGCCTTTGTGGATTAGCACGAGTCATTCGTGGAAATCTTGTTGCCTCTCTCGAAAACGTAACCCTATGGCACGAGCGCGATATTTCGCATTCGAGCGTGGAGCGTATTGTGTTGCCAGATTCTTCTATCCTTTTGGATTACATGCTTAGCGAACTAACCAATCTTGTTGCTAAACTAAAAGTCTACCCTGAAAACATGCGGCGTAATATGGAACGCTCAAAAGGGCTGCACCACTCACAGCAAGTGCTATTAGCCCTCACTGAAAAAGGATTTTCTCGTAAAGAAGCTTATGAACTTGTTCAAACATGTGCCATGGCCGCGTGGCATGATTTTTCAAAAGCCGATTTCCAGAGTCATCTCTTAGCTCATCCGCAAATTCAAAAACTATTTACAAAACAGGAAATTAAAAAGCTTTTTGATGATTCTTCCCACTACCGCCATATCCCTTGGGTCTTTAAGAGTTTGGGATTATAAGCAGCTGTTGTTGTTTATTATCAAGAACAACAACTCGTGTTGAAACCATCTTTGCGATAAAATGTATAATATACTATGCTAGTGGATGGGTAACCCGGCTAAAGTTAAAAGGTTTGATAATCTGTGTTGATATAAAAACTAAATAAAATGTCAGGTTTTAGCAGTTTTACCCCACTTTTACTGTAAGGAGGAGTTATATGGCTGAACTATTAGAACCCACAGATACTCAGCTTTTAGCAAGGTTTGTTTTAAGCTACGATGAATCAGCATTTAAAATACTGGTCGAACGTTATACGCCTATTGTGATAGGTGTATGCTACCGCGTCCTTGAAAATTCACATGATGCTGAAGAAGCATCCCAATCGACCTTTTTAACACTTAGCCGAAAAGCGGCTTCGATTCGCAAAAAAGAGTCCCTGGGGGGATGGCTCTATAGAGTAGCTTATCGTACAGCGCTAGAAATGAAATCAAGAGCTATTTTGCTTAGCAAACGCACAAGTAACATAAGAGAGGATATGATGTCCACCTTACAATCTTCTTCCCCATCTTCATCGGAAAAGCTTTGGGAACAGGTTCAGCCCATACTTGATGAAGAATTAAACCGGTTGCCTGAAAAATATCGAACACCCATCATCCTTTGCTACCTCGAAGGCAAAACTTCAGAAGAAGTGGCCAAAGAACTTGGTTTAACACCTGCGCTAATCTGGAAAAGATTAGAACGAGCTAGAAATTGTTTACGGAACCGTTTTGTAAAGCGTGGAATGGCCCTTTCTAGCAGTTTACTGATAACGTTGCTTGTGGAAAAGGCTGCTGCTTCTGTTCCAAATGAATTAGTCGAATCAATAGTAAAAGCAGTTGCTTGCTATAACACAGCAACATCTACAGGAACTTTTACCGGAATAGTCTCTACAGAGGTAATCGCACTCACTGAAACAGTGGTGAAGACCATGTCGATGGAAGCCCTAAAAGTAAGGGTGCTGACACTGTTGGCAGTTGCAGGAATCATTGTAAGTGGAATTTTAGCAGTTTGGCAAACATCTAAAATAATCAACCGAAAACCCACTGTTTCGGCTGTAGTACAAATTCAACCCCATTCACCCGCCGAAAAAACAATGCCTAATAGTTTAGACCAGAGTTTTCTTATGGCAGTAAAAGAAGGTGACCTCCTTACTGTAAAAGCATTGCTTAATGAAGGCGCTAATCCAAATACGCAATACAGTATTGATTATGAAGGTGGCAAGGCTGCGCGTGTACCTGCCCTCACCCTTGCAGTGGGCTTCGACAACCTAGAAATCGTTAAAGTCTTACTGAAAAATGGCGCGAATATAAATGCAAAAGGTGATAGTGGGTTTACTGCTTTGAGAATTGCAGTGACTCTTTGGAGACCAGCGGTTATAAAAGTTTTACTTGCCAATGGTGCAGATATAAATGATTTGAAAGCAGACACTGCTGTTGAACTGACAACAGTTATACGAATGGCAAGAAAGCGGGGGGATACCGACGTAGCCGATTTACTTGAAGAAGCTATGGTAAACTCTAAAACCTCTCGTGAATCGAGTAAGATAGAAGAGTAAAGTCTTTCTTTTAGCTGCCCTTTGCTAAAAAACCACTGCCGATCGGAGGTAAAATTCATGGTGTTCTGCAAAAGCGGGGATTCCGTTTGTCCTAGATTTAAAAAATAAAAAAATGTCAGGCACGATAGGTCTATGCCCTCTTTATACTTAAAGAGTAGCCACGTTCTTTTAGTAATCTTAAACACTGTAAGGCGGCTGGTAACACTTTTTTGTTGGTGCCAACGACCCAGATGCAATCCACTCACTTATTTTGTGGGACTTAGGTGAAGGGTTGCTTCTGGGTTCTGGGATTTTCTATCCCATCATTACGCAACACATCCTAGTAGATACAACGCTATCCTAAGCAAAGTGGAGTCCCACGGGCGGGAGCCCGTGGCCTCCTGCGAAGGCGGGTGAAGCTTCTATTATGCAAAAAGCCTTTTATTGCCATAGGGTCTACGAAGAAAAACCTAGCAAAGGCAGGTAACCCTAGTTTTTAGGCCTAGGCTTATCGGTAAAAAATTTAAAGAAATTTAAAGAAAAATGTCAGGCACGATAGGTCTATGGCCTCTTTATACTTAAAGGATCGTGCCGTTTTATAACCATTAACTAGATAGGAGAAAAATCATGTCACACAAAAATCAAGTAAGCTTCAAACAAACAACAGATCGTATTCTAAAATTCTTTTTATCAGTTTTTGCAGTAGTGCTGATAGGTGGTTTTGTCTTTTCAGCCCAACTTGCAAATGCTACGGATGTTGGAGTTACAACTGTAGGCAGCACAAGCTATCCTAATGGGAATATGCGTTATATCGGTGGGCTTCTCATGAAGCCTGCACCGATTAACATGACCAACGCTTCTTCAATTACCGTTGATGCAACAGATCCGGATCCAAGCAAACATAGTATTCTTGTGGGCACTGATAATGTAATACCGGGAAGAGTAATGAGAGCTTTATCGGGGGGGGTAGGGACACCGACACTGGTGGGTGCAATAAATCTGGATGTGAGCGATCCTAATCGGCCAGAACGGCATTTACAATCGGTAGCTGTAGTAGATCCATTGGATCCAAGCGGTAATCACCGTGTTTATTTCAGCACAGATGCCAGTCTTCTTGGGCAGCCGAAACAGGAATCCATTGTTAAGATAGACATTGGGCCACAGGGAGATACGACAACCATTCAACGGATAACTGCTGTAGCCGTGCCAACACCTCCCCCTTATCCAAGCCCTACGGGAGCTCATGCGCATTTTTATGGCGGAACGATCGATCCTATCAATCGATACGCTTATTTTGGATCAGGGTATGATACGAATAAGACAGCAGTAAGTACAGGTTATGGTTGCGGTATTTTTAGAACTTCTCTAGATAATTTTACTTTAGGCGGATCGAGCACTATTTGGCTTCCAAATACCACACATCGTGTTTTTGATGGAGCAATTGATAGCAGCCAACAGCTGGGTTATTTTGGTATTACCGGAAGAACGGCTTCTGGTCCTAATGGTACGGGTGCAGTTTATAAGATTAATTTAGCGAATTTTACAGTCAGTAGTTCGCTTTTCATAGCTGAAGGAATGAACCAAGGTGGCCTTGCGATTGATACTACACATAATATCATGTACGTGGGGGCAGGAACTAAACTGATTCGAGTTCAGCCGAATGGTCCTGGTCAAGCCATGATACGTTTAGGCGATGTATCGATTGCTGAAGGGATTGTCAAGCGTGTGAGATTGGATACAAAGAATCAGTATGTTTACGCTCTTGCAGGCGCAGGCAATAAACTGGTTAAGTTCGCAGTAAATAATGGTTTAAGCGATCCTGTGCAGCTGGCTACTATTACGGCTCCTGCAGATATGACAAATCCTTACAATTCGACCTTTGATGATAAAGAAGGTTATATTTATACATGTAATCCTGGAGTTTTTAATAATCCCACCCAAATAACAAGATTAGAGAAATATAAAATCAGCCAGAAGCACACGATCTACGCTACAAAGGCCGTATTGGGCGGAACAGCAAATGTTCAGAGCATGAGTTTTTACTCGCATGCAAGCGCACCGAATGCTGGGAACGCGCGTTTAGCGATTTATAATAGTTCAAAGCAACTTCAGTGGCAATCGAACCCTATTGCTTTAGCGAGTGGATGGAATACGGTCAGTGTAGTTAATGGAGCACCCACTTCTCTGAATCTTGCAGCCGGCACCTATTGGTTAGCATGGCAGGTGGATACTACCAGCGATGTAGGGAGTTACACAGCTGGAGTTAGCGGAGATGGATTTAGGTTGGATATGCTCAATGGTTCTTATCCTGCAACGATTGCTGGAGAAACCTCAACTAGTGAGAAGTATAGTATTTATTTGACATACGGCGCTGCTAATACAGCGCCTACGGCGAATGCTGGTTCAGATCAAAATATCACACTACCATCGGTAGCTAATTTAGATGGAACGGTGAATGATGATGGGTTACCGAATCCTCCGGGAAGTGTAACAACTACATGGAGTAAGGTAAGTGGTCCTGGAATCGTAACCTTCGGAAATGTATCAGCAGTGGATACCACAGCTAGTTTTAGTGTAGCTGGGACATATACGTTACAGCTTGCTGCAGATGATAGTGCCTTACAAAGTTCAGATCAAGTGGTGGTAACGGTGGATCCTGCTAATACAGCGCCTACGGTGAATGCTGGGGTAGATCAAAACATCACCTTACCATCAGTAGCGAATTTAGATGGAACAGTGAATGATGATGGGTTACCGAATCCTCCGGGAAGTGTAACGACTGCATGGAGTAAGGTAAGTGGGCCTGGAACTGTAATATTCGGGAATGCATCAGCAGTAGATACCACAGCTAGTTTTGACACGGCTGGAGTATATACGCTCCGACTAACGGCGGATGATGGTGCATTACAAGCGTCTGATGATGTTCAGATTACTGTGAATGGCAGTGGAAACAATCCACCGGTGATTACTATTGCGCCAACGGCGGTACCGTTTTCGGTAAATATCAATGACGTGATATCATTCTCTGTGACTGCAACAGATCCGGATGCTGGTGATACTTTAACGTACAGTTGGGATTTTGATGATGGGTCGCCTCTTGGATCTGGAAGCAGTCCAACCCATTCGTACAGTACAGCTGGGACGTATGTGGCGGTTGTGACGGTTTCGGACGGAAATGGTGGGGTGGATAGTGATAGTGCCAATGCGGTGGTGGTGGCGACTACAGTTACCTTCCGTCAAAATGTGAATGGTTATACGGGCACTCAAAATGGACAGATTAAGAACTATGTTGGGACGGGTACAGGCAATGATGCCACGAATGGCAGTTCACAAATGGTAGGTAATTTTATCTACGCCTCTTACACCTATACGAATAATCAGAAAACCGAATCGGTTCTTAGATTCGATAACCTTGGGATCCCAGTAGGCGCTATCGTACAACAGGCAACTCTAACCGTCGTGGCCTCGCCAAAATCAGCTGGGGATATACAGCCTATCACGGTAAATGGGTATTATCTGCAGAATGCTTGGAATCCTGCTTCAGTAGATCTAGGTTGGCTCTATAGAGATACACCTGCTGTACCATGGGCGGCAGCTGGCATGGGTCAGAACCAAAATCCTTGGAGTGCGGATGTGGTGAATGGGAAATCGTTTACCTTTACTATCACCCAAGCCACAGATCAGACATTTGCAGTTAACCTCGATACCAGTGTGGTTCAAGGTTGGCTGGATAATTCTTCAGCCAATCAAGGGGTAGTCTTTGTTAATTCGAATCAAGTGGCTGGGAATACCCAGACGAATAAGAAGGCTAAAATTATTGCGGCAGGAAGTACTACAGAAGCCAATAGACCGCTCCTGACTATCAAGTATAGTTTGCCGTAAATAGTTCGAGTAGAAATCTTGCTTGAAGGACCGAGCGTTACTGTGGTGAAGGTCGGTAACGCTCGGTTTTTGCTTTGCACACCTTTTGCTGTTCATCCCTGTATTGTTCTACAAACGATTACGAGTCTAAACCACCTCGAATAAAAACCCTTTGAGATATTCTGTCTCTGGAATAGCAGGAATGATTGGATGATCCCAAGATTGCGAAAATGTTTGCCGTAACCGTAAGAGTTTATGAGTATCAAATGCTGCATCGAGTACCACTGAACGAAATATTTCGCTATCCACATGGTGCGAACAACAAAAGGTAGCTAATAAACCGCCTGCCCCGAGAAGTTTAAGCGCTTTTAAATGTATTTCCTTATAACCACGCAAAGCATCGGGAAGTTTCTCCCGTGATTTTGTAAAAGACGGCGGATCGAGTATAATCAAATCAAATTTTTCTCCCGCCTTCAGCCGAATGTTCAGCTCATCAAAAACATTCGTTACCTTCCATTCAATATTCGGAACCCCATTGAGTATTGCGTTGTGACGACAGGCAGTAACTGCTTCTTCGGAAATATCCCATGCTTCTACTTTTGCGGCGCCATTAAGCGCAGCATGGATGGCAAATCCTCCGTGGTAAGTAAAGCAATCCAATACACGTTTACCTTTGGCTAATGCGCCGACAATAGTTTGATTACTAATTTGATCAAGATATGACCCTGTTTTTTGGCCTTGTAATAAATCCATTTCGAATCGAGCTTTTCCCATATACACCATGCGCTTACTCCCGCCTTCACCCCACAAAATACCTTTTTGTACTGGCAATCCTTCGAATTGACGCGAGGCGAAGTCATTGCGTTCTATAATAACAGTTGGTTGAAAAATTTCTTTAAGAATGTCTGTAATCAATCCTTTCCGTTGGTCCATGGCAAAAGTAAGAGTTTGAAGCACCAAAGCATCACCATAACGATCTATAATGAGACCGGGCAAAAAATCTGCTTCTGACCAAATTAGGCGGTAAACCGATGGTAATTGTTGACTAGTAAATAAAAAACTTTGAGCCTCGCGAAATTTCTTAGCTTCGAGAATGCGTTTTCGAAAAAAAGATCCTTCAAGTTTTTCTTTTGACCTTGAAAAAATACGAACCGGGATGCGAGATTTCGAATGATAAAACCCATTTCCAACATAACCTCCTCTAGCATTACGTACGGTGATTTCGTCCCCATCCGAAGGAGGTTTTTCAATTCGCGAGATATCCGAAGTATAAATCCATGGATGTCCAGCAATAATACGCCCTAAACTTCGCTCTTTTAAAAATGCAACTGCCATCGAGTCATCATACGCAGGATCATCAGTCGATGCAAAAAGATTAGAGACGATTAAATGAACTAATTGCCTGCGGTAATACCTCGATTAAATCGCTGACAATTCCTCCTCCTGTTTCTTTGAGAGCCAGGTCCCCTGCCCTTGCATGGAGAAAAACTCCTGCTCGCGCTGCATCCCCGCTCAATAAACCACGCCCTAAGAGAGCCACTATAATGCCCGCTAAAGCATCACCCGAGCCGCCTATTGCCATTCCCGGATTACCCGCCAACGCATTCACCGAAAAACCACCTTCTGTGTGTGCAATGACCGTACGAGCGCCTTTTAAAATAACCGTAACCTTATATTCCTTAACAAAGGAACCGGCTATACCAAAACGATTCTGCTGTATTCCTTTAACACTCTTTTTTGTTAATCGCCCCATTTCACCCGGATGCGGTGTGATAATAATTTCTTGGCGTGACAGTCGAAGAATTGATGGTTTCTTAGCAATTAAATTTAATGCATCCGCATCAAGTACTATAGGCATAGAACTTGTCTTCACCACCATTTCCACAAAATGTTGAGTTTCTGGATTTTGTCCAAGTCCAGGCCCAAGAACTAACGCAGTGGCACGAGATAAAAGAGTTTTTAAGTTCGAAAAAGATTTTCTCCCAAAATAACCTTTCCCAGCATCACTGCAGGGATGTACCATCACTTCGGGTCCAGCAAGCCTTGATGCAATTACATAGATTTTTTCTGGTACAGCCAAGCTAACTAAACCAGCCCCCGCCCTCAATGCTGCGCGTGCAGCAAGAATAGGTGCCCCGGCAAATCCTTTTGAACCGCCTATTACCAAAACATGCCCTAAATCTCCTTTGTGAGAAGTCCTTTTGCGAGGTTTAAAGAATGGTGCAACCTCTTCCTGTGTAATCAAATTATAAGATGTATGGATTCGTTGAATTAACTCTTTTGGAAAACCGATATCGAGAACATGTAATTGACCCACATCATTGGCAGCATGTTCTTGGATTAATCCTAGTTTAGGCAATCCAAAGGTTAAAGTATGGCGAGCAGACAAAGCAGCTCCCATCGGCTTCCCAAGGTCGGCATTCAAACCAGAAGGTATATCTAATGATACAATTTCTAAATCAGAAGAACTCAACAAACGAATTAAAGAAAGAAAAGGATCCTTTAAAATACGATTAAGACCTGTTCCAAAAAGGCCATCGATCACAAGGACTCTTAAGCTTAGTTTTTTCCTAATTTCAGCATCAACAATTTTGATGGCATCCTTTTCCCATGCCTTAACTATCTTAACCGAATAAGCCCATTTTTTTAGCCATTTGGCGGTAACAAGCGCATCGGCTCCATTATTGCCTTTACCGGTAAGAACCAAAACTCGCCATGTTTTGGAAGAATAATTTGATAAAATCCAATCCGCAGCAGCTTTCCCAGCGCGCGCAATCAATGTTTTTTCTGGAATTCCGTCTTCCTCGGTTGTTCGCCGATCTAACTCCATCATCTGCGCTGCTGTAACGATTTTCATAGATTAAAAAATCTGGCTTTATCTCTCACTGAATGGTTATGCGGCGCTAGGGACAACGCCACCTACCAAAATAAGGTAGCCCGTCGTGTCCCTACGACGGGAATCCCATTGAAAAACATCCCGCAATGTATCCATTGTTTAATTAAACGCTAATAATAACTACTCATGGTATGTTAAAGAGAAGCCACTTTCAGGGTACGACTTGTTGCAAAAAAGGGCTACAAAATTTTTGTGAAGATTAAAGACTGACAACGGAGTATAAAGTATAGAGAGATTATCATGCTATGAATCATCCACTAAAAAGTGACGGCCAGTTGCTTAACGAATATCTTCGCGGGGGACAAGAATCTTCCTTTGAAGAACTTGTCGAGCGGCATATGCCCATGGTTTTAGGAGTTTGCCTCCGAACCATTAGAAATGAGCATGATGCTGAAGATATTGCCCAAGCCGTCTTCCTTACCCTCCATGAGAAAGCAGAGACGCTCTGTAACCGTCCCTCTTTAGGCGGATGGCTCTATTACGTAGCCCAAAATGTATCCCGACGCGCTTTAGAAGCCAAAACTATCCGAAAACTCCGAGAAAATGAAGCCGCTATGACGACAGAACCCATTACTTATCATCCAAAGAATCAAAACGATCTCAAAGAATTACTCGATCGTGAACTTGCTGCATTACCAGAAAAGTATCGTCTGCCCATGGTTCTTCATCATTTAGAAGAACGGACAATTGAAGAAATTGCTACAACTTTAGGGTTAGGTTTTAGCGCCGTGGCCATGCGAATTAGCCGCGCGCACGAAATGCTGCGTAAGCGTTTAGTTCGCCAAGGAATGACTATTTCCACAGTAATGATTGCTACTTTGTTATCCCAAAACGCAACGGCTGTACCGACAGCTCTTGTCGCCTCCACCATTCAAGCAGTTACAAAAAGTGTCGCCGCGGGAATAGTGCTTGGCACAAGCGCTATCTCTTCTCAAGTGAGCACATTTACTAAAATAATACAAAAAATGCTTTTTATGGAAAAATTACAATCTATTGCAATTATATTGTTAATCATCACAGGAATTAGCGTTGGCTGTGGTGTGATAGCCCACCGAACCGATGCAAATAAAGTTTCCGCTAACGTAACAACTGACATTTCTGAAGATAAAAACACAGTGGACTCTTCAGAAAAAAATCAATCCAAGACTACAAAACGTCTCTACATACATAAACGAGATGAAGCATCTTTTATACAAACCGAAAATTTAGAGAATAAACTCCATTTTGTGATGATTGAATATGAAGGCGGATCGTGGAATCCAGGTAGTGCCAGAAGAGAAATGCTCGACCATGCAAAGCATTTTATCCCTATTTTTTTACGATGGCTCAACTCAAAGCATAAAAGTTCTTCGACCAATGAAATTTTGTGGCATGAAGAAGTTAAGTTATTACGACTCTCGGATGATCAGATTTTTGATTACCCTATACTTTTTATAACGGGCCATTACGATTATGCTTTTTCCGATAAAGAGAAAGAAAACCTTAAAAAGTATTTAGAGCGAGGCGGGTTTTTATACATCGAAGATTGTGGCGGTCCACTTGAAATGCAAAAAAAATATGGCCGTTTTGCTACACGTATAAAAACCGAGATAAAAGAACTCTTTCCAGATGGAAAATTCAAAGTATTGCCTTTTAGTCATGATATTTACCAATTGCCCTATAAATTTCCTAATGGGCTTCCAAACATTAATGGGGAAAATAATAATGGAACTTTCGATCCACCGGAATCACCAAAGAAAAAACGTAAGGCCGAAGGCGGTGAAGGCTTTTATATTGGAGATCGTATGATTGCATTTTACAGTGATGCAGATACATGTTGTGGCTGGGTCTTAAATGGCAAAGGCCCTTGGAAAGATATCCCATTTCAGGTTGGGGCAAATATCATCTACTACGCATTGACGCACTAAACTTGCGATTAGATAACGGGTGGCAAGAGGGTTGGAATCACTTGTCTCTTATGCTTGCGATAGATATGAAAATCTTTATCAAAAGTAAGAACTATTGAATCCGACATCAATGAATTCCATTGAAGTATTGCATTTATGCCATAAGTATATTACTCTGTGATTATGACAACTATTACAGTTAAAGTCCCCGAAGATTTAAATCATCGCCTTGAATTTATCGCTAAAAAACGAGGTACCAATAAATCTGAAGTTGTGCGCAGATCCTTGGAACAGACCTTAAATGGTACTTCAAGTAAAGATGAGCTTTCTTGTTATGATTTGGTAAAAGATTTGATCGGTAGCATCAAAGGCGGTCCCCGTGATTTAGCAACAAATCCGAAATATATGAAAGGTTTTGGGCAATGAGCCGCAAACTCATTGTTGATACGGGTGTAATTGTTGCTTTATTGATGGAAAAAGAAATCCATCATCGTTGGTCTACTGAACAATTCCGCTTAGCGAAAGTGCCGCTATTGAGCTGCGAAGCTGTTATTAGCGAGGCTTGTTTCTTGCTCTCACGCAAACATCAAGGACCCAAGCGCATCTTAGACTTTGTGCAAAGAGGTGCCATAAAAATTGATTTTCAGCTAAGCCAACAGATTGAGGCCGTTGATGTGTTAATGGAGCGTTACCAAACAATACCCATGTCCTTCGCAGATGCTTGTCTTGTGCGCATGGCGGAATTAATTCCAGAAGCTGAAATCATCACTCTTGATCGTCACTTTAAGATTTATCGAAAACTTGGGCGCCAAGTAATTCCTACGATTCTTCCTCCATTCTAATGATTGTTGCATGGTTGAAGCTTGCATCAATAACTCCCGTCGTAAGGATACGACGGGCTACCAAATCGGTAGGCAGTTATCCTTAATACTGCGGTATTCGATCATTATGATCTTTTTAATAGAATCACCACTGCTGCTGCTGCACTCTGATGATGCGTAAGACTGATTAAACTTCCACCTACAGAGCGTTCTTTAGCTAATTGAGCACCTTTGCCATGGAAAACTAAATAAGGCTCTCCGCTCTCCTTATTACAAACTTCGATATCCTGCCAGCCGAGCGAACGACCAATTCCAGTGCCAAACGCTTTGCTGGAAGCCTCCTTAGCTGCGAATCGGGCTGCAAAATGTGGAGCTGGAAATTTCATTTGCTCGCAATACTTAATCTCTCCTGGCAAAAAAATCCTCTGGAGAAAACGATCGCTAAATCGTTCCAAAGAATCTTGAATACGCGCGGTTTCAATAAGATCGATACCTATTCCTAAAATCATCATATAAGAATTTCTCTCGCAGAGAGCACAGATGCCTTTCTTCTAAAAATGCCTTTACCTATGCTTTTGTCTTATGCCTCTTTCTCATTATACATTTCAACATCTCACGAATCGCTTGTTCAAGGCCAACAGCAATAGCATGGCTTACAATGCTATGACCAATATTTAAAGTTTCTAAGTGCGGAATTTTCAAAATCGGCTCGATATTGGTATAACGAATGCCGTGGCCTGCATTGATACGTAACCCAAGCGAAACAGCTAGTTCAGCCCCATCCTTTAAGCGCATCCATTCTTTTTTATGTTGTGCCGGTTTCTGTGCTTCGGCATAAGCGCCTGTATGGAGTTCAATAAACTCTGCGCCGCTAGCAGCCGCTGCACGAATCTGGATTGGATCCGGCACAACAAATAAGCTAACCACAATTTTCTTTTTCCGTAGTCTATCCACCGTCTTTTGGAGCCGCTTACCTCCACGCACTACATTTAATCCGCCCTCGGTAGTTATTTCTTGACGGCGTTCTGGCACTAAACAGACTTCGTCTGGCTTTACTCGAAGAGCAATCTTCAAGATTTCCTGGTTGTTCGACATTTCTAAATTTAGCGGTAAAAGGTTTGCGCGTTTAATTGCCCATACATCCGCATCTTGGATATGGCGCCGATCTTCGCGTAAATGAACAGTAATTCCGTGCGCACCAGCCTTTTGAACAATCCTAGCTGCCTCCAATAAATTTGGTTCGGCATGTGGAATCAAGGTGCGATAACTAAGATATCGCGCTTGTCTTAAAGTAGCTACATGATCAATATTTACACCTAACTTCATAAGAACGTTTCCATTAAAAAAAATTATTTGTTATTTAACTTTTGAATCAAACGCAACTCTGCCTTTCGCATACGTTGGCGCTCGCAAAGGGTTTTATCGTTTAAGCCAACCAAGTGCAAGATTCCGTGTACTAGGCAGAGAGTTAATTCTTGCTCAAAGGTTTGTTGATATAAAGGCGCCTGTCTTTTAATCGTATCCAAGGAAACAAAAATTTCTGCGAAACCATTTCCATAATTAAAAGTGATGATATCAGTTGCTCCCTGGTGATGTAAATATTTCGAATTTATTCGGGCTATTCTTCGATCATCCACCCAAACCACGCTAAGTTCCTTCCATTTTTCTTGGTTGACCAATGGGGTTAGTCGAACAAGGCGATGAATCACTTTTCGCCACTTAGGAATCGATGGCCGAAGGAAAGGGTGCCGGTTGGTCAATGTTAGTTTCATCCTTAGGATAACTGACACGTGTATGCACCATGCTCAAGATGGTTTTTGAAAAACTATCTGTAATCAATCGAAGATCGTGGGTGCTTAAAGGACAATCATCCAATTGTCCATCACGATAGCGATCTTCAATGATTTCGGAAACCAGCGCTTCTACTTTTTGAGGCGTTGGTTT
>CAZNSF010000179.1:0-3203 GCA_964575565.1 uncultured Verrucomicrobiota bacterium
ACTCATTTCTAAGGTCGAAATTTTTATAAAATAACATCCTTATTCTATCAACGATTGTGCAAACTTATTGCGCGAATCACCCGGAGAATACCAATTTGATTTGTATCGTAGATTTGCCGATGATGAAAAGATGCATCAAGGATTAGTAAGATTGGTTGTGAGCGACCAATTCTTTTCAAAATTTGACTGCAGAGATGAAAATCTACGCCGATTGATTAGCGAAAACTTGATTGGAGGAATGGATGCTGTTCAAAAGGTAGCGTTGGTTAATGTGCTTAGTCGATCAGAGCCTGGCGATCTTCCTACTCTTTCTTGGCGAAATGATGATATTAAATTTCCTCCTAGAGAAGAAGAGCCTCTCTCTACAAACGATCCTTTGAAGCATTTTCGAAAAAGCAAAGATAGAATCGAAGGTGTCATAAAGTTTTTGGATGAATTAGAACCGCAATTAGATTCTCCAGACTTGAAAGAAAAAATTGGACGAACACGGCAAAGATTTCAAGGGTTACTGAAAAGGTTAGAGGAATAAAAGACATTTAAGCTAAATTCACAGCAGATGGTTATCTAATTAGGCCTCATCCTTTTAGCTAATGAATAAAGATATTTATCTGCTTTAAATGAAAAGAGACTCAAAGGTGAATATCCATGCCGGTACGCCAGCCATAGCATGATAATTTCCAAGCAGAGAGTTATAAAAATATTGATGGGAGAATGGAGAGGCCACTGCCAGGATAGAGACCATTCTATATGTGAAAACGGCCAGAAATAGAGAATAGGCCAAATTTCGTCATTAGGCCCACCGGAGCCAACTAAATCGCAAATGAGATGCAGATGAAATGCCAACATTGATAAAAGTACGACGCGTATATCTCGGCGCCAAAGCCATACCATCATCGCTACGCCAGCCGCAGCTAAAATTCCATGAGCAACTACATGGTGATATTCTGTATACCAATTCAACTCGCAATAGCTTCCAGATGTTATCCGTTCAATTGGATATCCAATTCCATCCAAATCTGGAGCTAGGCCACTAGCAATAATAGCCCAGTAGTCCTGTCTAATAAAGGGACTACGAGAACTAGCAACAAACCAGCTAGCTAAGAAATGTGAAGCAGGTGTCACTTATAGAAACTACACTCTAAAATCTAACATTCAAGTTCAGGGCATAAATTGGCCATGCACATTACTTATTAGAAATCGACATGAGAAAATGTTTATCCGTTTCACCGCAAACTGTAAACCCGAGCCGCTCATAAAACCTTCGAGCTCGTTTGTTTTTGTGTAGTCTGATGGGTCAGGCCGTTTTTCATCATATAAGAGTTTTTTCTTACCTAAAACTTAATCTAGCAAGCGGTGTAAGATTAAAGGCACAAGATAGAAACCTTAAGATCAATTCCTACCTTAACTCCAATTTTTCTTTTTACAATCTCACCCAATGCTTTGCTTTCATTTCGAATCGCGGGAGGGAACCATTAGGAACTATAGAAACAGGGATGCGAAGAGCAAAAACGCGATTCGTTTTTTAAAGATCGAGAGTAAAGATGATTGTTTGTTTTAGTTTGGAAAATAATTCCGCAGGGAGGCGCCCCATCTTTCTCTCCAAACGCGAAACAGAAATAGAACCCATTCCCTGAACGTTAGCCACAGAAGATGAAGAAAGGAAAGGTAGTTTGCCTAATTCGACTTCATAACTGCTGTCGCAATATTGTGTCGTCAATGGTATATAAACTACCAATGACCGAGGAGGATTTGGATCCTCTCTGGATACAATAACAACAGGGCGTGTTTTAGCTGCTAAGCCCAGGTCAGCGAGCCATACATCACCGGGCTTTGGGTTCATCCAATATATTTAAGACTTCTTGCTCCACAGTTCGAGAGCGTACAAGATTTAAAGCATCTTCATCAGCCAATTCAATAATCTCTGCTACGAGCTTCTTAACCGTTGCAGAAGTTCCAGGCTTCCAGTGCTTTAACTTTTCATCGAGCTCATGAGCAATAGCTGTCATATCGGTACTATAATGAACGCTGATTAGCCCGTCAAGTTACGAAATCTCAGCAAGTTCGCCCCAACTACATAGTTAAACCTAGATTCTGCAGTTGAGCCCGCGAAACATGCCAAAAGACACGAAACGAGAATGAATTATACTAAGTCTATAAACTTCACCTGAAAGGTGATCTAACAATTTTTTCTAAGTCTTTGCCTTTTAGCGCTTTCTTGCCATCCCTTTAGCGGTGGTTAGTGTGTTTAGCGGGTTAAATGATGCTTCAATCCGCCTTTTTACAATCTCACCCAACGTTTTGCTTTCATTTCGGATCGGGGAAGAGGGGCACTAGAATAATATTGTGGATAAAGACTTGATTATGTCACAAATAGTGTATAGTTTTTGTGACTGTTTTAATGAAAAATACCGTTGTATCTGTAGATCAGTTGATTTTCAGCATACTTCGATCCTCTCGAAGATCAGCCGTCTTTTCCCCGCGGCAGCTAGAGAAATGCGGAAGTTCGACCGCTGTTCGGAAAGCCCTCAGTCGGCTTGTCAAATCTGGAAAAATCCGAAGGATTCGACAAGGACTTTATGACTTACCCAGAAGCCATCCAATCATTGGTCAAACAACCCCAAATCCCATGGCTGTGGTGCGGACATTGATGGATGGGAGTAGTGCTCAATGGCAATTCTCCGGGGCATACGCTGCAAATGCACTTGGGCTGTCTGAGCAAGTTCCCGCGAAGATTGTGATTCTAACGAATGGTGTACCTCGACGAATGTCGCTTGGAAAACTAACATTGGCGTTTCGCCGTGCTGCACCGCGCAATATGTTAGGGGCTGGTCGACGATCAGGATTAGTGTTTCAGGCATTTCGCTATTTGCATGGCAGTTCGGCGATGTCTCGACATATTGCCAGGCTTAAAAAGGATTTGGATGTGAGCACAAAAAGAGATTTGATGTTGCTCATACCCAAAATGCCGGCCTGGATGCGCCCACTTGTGCAAGAAATTGTTCGGAAATAGAATATGGATACTATTCTTCAGCTTACTCCGAAACAGCGCGTCGAACTCTTTGAACCCAAATTTTTCATTAGCGGGAGGATGTGTAGATGATATAAGAGGAAGAAACCGAGGAGGATAGATGAACAAAATAGTTGGTAATAAAAATGGTTTAGGGTGGGTATTTTCTGATAAGGCGGTAACGGCATGGGGCGGG
>CAZNSF010000180.1:0-3459 GCA_964575565.1 uncultured Verrucomicrobiota bacterium
TATAAAATAGAATGCCTCGCCCCGCTTTTGTAATTCAATGGCAGGAAGCATCATTCCAAAGTAATTACCAAGGTGTAATGTCCCAGAAGGTTGAATGCCAGATAAGATACGCATGGAGTAAGAGTGCCAAATCGAAGGTAGAAGTTGAAAGTAAAAAGTTAAAGAAGGTTCTTTTGAAAAAATTCTCTCCTTGCGATCTTAGCGGCTTTGCGCGAAATTTTCCTCATTGATAATTTTAGATATTCAAAATCGTCTTTGCATTTGAAGTGCCGAGACGATTTGCGCCGGCTTCGATAAACGCTAAAGCTTGCTCCCAATTACGAATACCACCAGAGGCTTTGATCCCAACACGCTCGGAGACTGTTTTTCTTAGTAACCGTACATCATCTATTGTAGCGCCTGTGGAGCTAAAACCGGTGGAGGTTTTTACAAAATCAGCACCTGCTTCTTCGCTAAGCTTGGCGGCAATTCGTTTTTCATCGTTTGTTAAAAGACACGTTTCCAAAATCACTTTGATTAAGATTTTCTGGTCCACACTTTTAGCAGCTTCAACTACTGCTGCAATATCTTGGCGGACATGATCGAGATCACCAGATTTTAATTTGCCAATAGCCATTACCATATCCAATTCTAGGGCTCCTGCTTTTGCGGCTGCCCTTGCTGCCGTAACCTTAACCTCTGTATCCTCTGCGCCGAATGGAAATGCAATAACAGTAGATGGAAGAATAGTACTGCCTCCAAGTTCTTGTATAATCAATCCTAACCAACATGGGAGAACAACAAGAGATTTAAGCTGACAACTTTTAGCTTGCTGACAACCTTCAAGGATATCTTGGCGAGTCAATTCTGGTTTTAGAATTGCCAAATCAATCAACTGCGCCATTTGGTGAGGAGACATAAAACGAGCTAAAATTAAACAGAAATTAAAGAATTAAGAAGGTCAAAAGCCGGTAAGGAAGTGATAATCCATATATGGAAATCAACCCCTGATTAAGGCTGTAAACATATTAAAATAAGATATTCTTCACGAAATCTGTAGTTATCTGTGGTTGGCTTCTGTTCTTCCGGGTTACGACAACAAGCTTTCTCGTGAAGTGTGGTTTTAAACGAATCCGAGTGATCGCTCGTCGGTTGGGATAAAGCGGAAGTGCGCGGTGTGGGACAATACTTGCCCCTATTCCCATTCCAACAAGATTCACAATCAGATCAAAGTTATCCATTTCCATTGCCCGCTCTAGTTTAACCCCCTGGCGCGCCAACCAATGGTCGAGGAGTTTGCCTGTATTACAGTCCTTATTAATCAAAAGCCATTGCTGCCCTTGAAATAGTTTTCCCAACAATTCAGCCTTTATTACCGGTTTAGAGTGAGCCAACTTAAAGCCGGGAGGCGCTATAACAATAAAGTTATCTTCAAAACTATGAGTCACCTGTAAATTTCTAGGAAGGTGCGGAGGAGGACAGATTACACCAACATCCAATTCTTGGGAATCAAGTGCATTAAGAATTTGGCTGCTCGGTTGATGAACAATCTGAGTTTGGACACTTGGAAATTTCTTCTGAAATGCAACGAAAAATCCTGGAAGATATGCAAGACCAATTGAACGGGAAACCCCAACTCGAATGGTTTGAGGAATCAGACGAAAGCTTTCTTGGAGGTGATGGATTGAAGAAGCAACTTCTTTTAAAATTCCTTTTGACCTCGCAAACAAAAATTGCCCAGCAGCGGTTAGGCTCACGCGCCGAGTAGTCCTCTCAAAAAGTGCAATCCCGAGCGAGTTCTCCATTCCTTGAATTTGTCGGGTAATCGCACTTTGGGTTAAGCCAGCTTCTTGCCCAGCCTTGGTAAAGTTTTTAGAAGTAGCCACAAGGTGAAAGAGCTGAAGCTCATAAACATCGAAAGGCACGGTGGCTAAATAGTTATTCATAATTAGCATAAGTATAATAATATTTATGAATTTTACACAATTATTATCTTTAGCTAAGCTCTTTACATCAAGGAAACCTTATGACATCTCAAAAAAATCAAAATCGTTTACCTAAAAATGTTCCAGGAAAGTATTTTGTGACCTTTCATTGTACTGATTGCGACCTTTGCAGGGAGATGGCTCCTGAAATCTTTGCTAGAAACGATGAGGATGGGACGTCCTATATCAAAAAACAGCCGGTAGACCTCCAGGAGGAAAACCGTTGTAGAGAAGCAATGAGCGGCTGCGCAGTAGAAGCAATTCAAACGACTGATGGTGCATGAGAAACAGATTCTTTCTTACGTAAAACAGAACAAATAAAAATCAACCAAAGGAATGATGTGGCTACTATAAAAGATAGATTCCCAGAAAATATGGATGGAAAATATTACGTAGACAGCACGTGCATTGATTGCGATCTATGTAGGGTGACTGCGCCGGCAAATTTCGATCGAAATCAGACGACTGGATTTTCGTACGTCTTCAAACAACCAGCCACCGATAGAGAGGAGGCTGAATGCAAGGAAGCCATGGGGGGATGCCCGGTCGAGGCAATCGGCGATGATGGATTTAACCGCAAATGATAATAACTGCCTTCTCTTAATTTCTTCGGTTTTTTTGGAGATCACCTACGATGATGATACATGTGTTCAGGAATATCGTGTGTGACATCGATATAAAGATCGTTCGAAATTGTGCGGAGGATATAAAGAAAGTACATATTAGTCTAAAGTAACAGCAGCGCTCGAATTTAAATTGATTCAAACTTGACTCCATGCTAAAAATCTATGATTGTTTGACTAGGTTAGGGATGAAACTCGGCTCCATGCCGTGTGAGCTTTTCGCTAAGGCGTTTAGCTCCTATATCCTTAACCGAATTTTACGCCCGCTGCTGCTTTCTTATTCACTAAAGTTTTAGTATAGGCAGTTGGCGAAAGAAGATCATTTAATGTTTCCGCCTCTAATGAGAATAACTCTACCATCGCGATTAACATGCGCAATGAAAGGTGGTGGAGTCTCTGTTGCTAATTTCTTCATACTCACAAGTGCTTTAATAAAAATTGTTGCCATCTCTTTCCCCTGTAAGTCACCGCGCGCTGTGAGTACAAAAGCTCTAACTCTTGCTTTCCATAGCGCATTCACTTCGTTGGCGTGATACCGTATACGGCTATCTTTAGTAAGAACAATCCATCCCTGTTTACCGACTTTTTCCAACCACACCTCATCTTCTGTATTTTGCCGAAAATGCTCATCGTGCACTTTTACTTCTTCACCTGCTTGACGAAGCGCGCTAGGTAGTCGATTTTGAAAAAGTGGCATTTAGGCAAAAGAAGGGATAAAAAGCTGTGAGAAGAGACGTAAAAATAGGGGGATCCTATTTGGAAAAAAGAAAGCTCGGAGGAGCTTTCGCAAATTCCAACCACAGGCGCTGAACAGAGCATTCATTTGATCCCCGAGTTTTCCTTTAAGTCGGTTGCGATCCAATCGATGTTCA
>CAZNSF010000181.1:0-7736 GCA_964575565.1 uncultured Verrucomicrobiota bacterium
CACCAATAACGTTTCTTCCGTGTTTAATGCAAATTTTGGGTTCAAAGGAATTTCTAGATTTTTCTTAAGTCACTGGTGAGTTTTAAAAACTAGCCTCTTAGAATATTTAAGAAGAATGATTGCGTGCTACCATTTGGTTAGCTTCGAGTAAAGCATCGTGGGATTCACCGGCATCCGCCCACCATCCTTTCAAAATTTCGTAGTGTAATTGGCCTTGTTGTAGATAAGCATTATTGAGATCCGTGACTTCCAATTCTCCACGTTTCGAGGGTTTAAGAGTGCGGATATAATCAAAAACATGTTCATCGTACATATAAATCCCAATGACGGCATATTTTGATTTAGGTTTTTTAGGTTTTTCCTCGATACGAAGAATTTGTCCGTTTTTAAAAACAGGCACACCATAAGGCCGCGGGTCATCTAACTTTTTTAAATAAACTAAGGCGCCCTTGTTTTGGCGCTTGAATTTAGCAATGCCACGGGCAATTCCTTTTTCTACCAAATTATCTGCGAGGATTACCACAATCCGATGACCTCGCGCAAAAGGTTCGGCGAGACTTAAAGCCTCTGCAATTCCTCCTTCGCCTTCTTGATAAGCGTAATTCATATGGTCGAGCCCAAAATCTTTACCGTTGCCAATTAAATGCAGGAAATCACCGGCATTATTTCCACCCGTAACAACTAAAACATCACGGATTCCGGCATCTACCAAAGTTTGGATGGGGTAAAAAATCATGGGTTTATTATAAACTGGCAGTAGATGTTTATTGGTGATTCGCGTGAGTGGACGTAGTCGTGTACCAAGCCCGCCTGCTAGCACGATTCCTTTAATGGGTTTATTCATAGGGTTAGGTTTCAAGGTGACCTTTATCCAAGTTTTTTCGATGTTGCTTTTTGCAGAAGAGGATGCAACCTTTTTTTATAATTATTATGCGAAAAATTATTTTCTAATTAGGATTGCGAGAAGTTTTTAAAAGACTTTTATAGTCGATCATCTCAAATAATTTTATAAGTCAATCTAAATATTTTATATACATGACATTATGTCTCATTTTTAATTAGTTCTGTTGGTCGAGATTTTTTTAGCCAAACAAGTAATACACCGATATCGGCTGGAGTTACACCAGAAACCCGACTAGCTTGGCCAATTGTTTGAGGACGAATAGCCTGAAGTTTTTCGCGTGTTTCATAGCGCAAAGCTAAAATTTCATGGAAATTAAGAGTTATAGGAATACGTTGTTCTTCTGTCTTTTTAAAGCGAGCAATTTGTGCCATGTCTCGTACAATATAACCTTCATACTTAATATCCATTTCAATAGATGCCAAAAGATCATTAGGGATATTATCTAAAATATCCGATAAACCCAAAGAGAGAGATTCAAAGTTTATTTCCGGCCGGCGTAACCACTCCTCCAATGTACTACCATCTAATCGCTTTTGACACAAAATTTTCTTAATTTCAGCTATTCTAGCTTGTTTAGTTTCAAAAGCGGCAAAATGTTCTTTAGAAATAAGGCCCCATTCATAACCTTGTGGAGTAAGTCTTGTATCTGCATTGTCCTGCCTTAAAAGCAACCGATATTCGGCTCGAGAAGTAAACATTCGATAAGGCTCCTGTGTTCCTTTAGTTACAAGATCATCAACAAGTACTCCAATATAAGATCCAGAACGTGAAAAGATAAAAGGTGCCTTCTCTTGTATACGGAGTGCAGAGTTAACTCCAGCAACAAAGCCTTGAGCTGCTGCTTCTTCATAACCTGTTGTGCCATTAATTTGCCCAGCAAAAAAAAGATTTTGAACCCGCTTAGTTTCTAGCCATGGAAAGAGTTGGGTAGGTGGCGCATAATCGTACTCAACTGCATAACCTGCCCGCATGATTTCCGCATCTTCAAGACCTTTGATGGAATGAATCACTTCCAATTGAACATCATATGGTAGGCTTGTTGAACAACCATTGACATAAATTTCATCCGTATTAATTCCCTCTGGTTCCAGAAAGATTTGGTGGGTTTTTTTATCAGGAAATTTCACATACTTATCCTCAATAGATGGGCAATAACGAGGCCCAACACTATCAATTTGACCTGAATACATCGGTGAACGATGGAGATTGGCAAGAATAATCTCCATTGTACGTGATGTGGTAGAGGTAAGATAACATGGGAGTTGAGGCAATGGTGGTTGCCAGTGGCTTTGACTGGTTTTAATAGATTTTTGATCGGATTGTTCCACGTGGAACACAACACCATCGTGACAAGGAACTAAATCTTTATAATCTTGAACATGTCGATAACTTGTTTCATGGAGATAACTAAAGCAAGGTGGCGGTTGATCGCCTAGCTGTTTTTGCAGCCCTTCCCAATGAATAGAACGTCGATTGAGTCTTGGTGGAGTACCTGTTTTCAAACGTTCTAGTTCGAACCCCAGACTTTTTAAACTCTCGCTTAATCCATATGCAGCTTGCTCTCCACCACGGCCTCCTTTTTGCTGATTTTCGCCTACATGCATTAATCCACGAAGGAATGTTCCAGTAGTAATAATCACACATTTCCCAAGGAAACGAATTCCAATACTCGTATCTATTCCTATTATCTGACTATCTTTGGTCACCAACGAAATCGCTTGTGCTTGATAAATATCAAGCTTCGGCTGACGTTCACAGATGATCTTCATTAGAAATTGATATGCCTTTTTATCACATTGTGCACGTGGTGCCCATACAGCTGGTCCTTTTTTACGATTTAACATACGAAATTGTATGCCAGTAATGTCTGTAGTAGTTCCCATTTGACCTCCAAGAGCATCCAATTCACGTACTATATGCCCTTTTGCCAATCCGCCAATTGCTGGATTACAACTCATCTTACCAATAGTGTCTAAATCAATAGTTGTTAAAAGGGTAGAACATCCCATGCGTGCTGCTGCTAAACATGCTTCAATTCCGGCATGACCAGCACCAATAACAATCACATCGTATGATTTAGGATGAGTAAACATGAAATTAATATATTATTTGTAAATATATTTATATATAAATTTATATTGACTTAATATTTAATTCTCGCGTTTAAAAGATTTAGAAATGGCCTACTATTTTCCCGTAAAAGTTTATGATTACCCGTTAACTTTAACCCGATCTCGAGCAGTAGTGAAGATCTAATGCTAATTAAAGCAATTATGTAAACAAGGGAAAGCTAGACTAAGTAGTCTAAACAAATAGCTAAGCAGAGACAATTCGCATAATGACATAGACAAGGAAAAAAACTAACCCCAGGCCAATGGTTAACCCGAGCAGTAAAAAAATCTTTCTAGATTTCTTCTTTTGCTTTGGTTTTGCGAAGGGCGAAGAACTCGAAAACGTAGTGCTACGAGGGGTGGTATCCACTTTGATATTACTAAGATCAATTGTTTTTTTAAGCGGAGAAGGAAGAGGTTTTGGTGTACTTACAATCATCGAAAGATACTGTAATTGTACGTGCCCAAAATTGACCATATCCCCATGATGTAACCGAGTTTCAACGACCCGTTGTCCATTAACCCTTGTACCATTCGTAGAATTAAGATCATGAACCACATAATCATGGCCTTTTTGAATGAGTTCAGCATGATGGCCAGAGATGGCATTATTATCGAAACAGATCTGATTATCCTGTAAACGCCCAACAGTGACCTTCGCATTCTCCAACTCAAAAACCTGCCCTTTCATTTCATCGCTAATCACAACTAATTTGGCCATAAGAGTTTTAAATCCAAATTAAGCTACAACTTCTTAATAGAGTGACAATAACATCATTTTTGAATAGTTTGACAAGAGGAAAATTGATAAGAACAGCCAGCATACATTTAAATCGTTCAGCTACAATAAGAAATTTAAAAGGATCCTTCCAAAATTTGTTCGAATAAAAGTAAGTTAGCATTGAAAGAATCGATTTTGCTAGATAAACAAAAGCATGCTTTTAAAGCCATCTTATTTCTTTACCGCTCCACCCCAAAAGAATTACCTATAAATAATATAACTTTTGGGATGGACTTGAAAGCGCGCCTTTACTAAAAACCCTCCTGCTACTGTGTCTTAAAAAAACTTATAACTTATGAAAAAAATTGAAGCCATCATCAAACCATTTAAACTCGACGAAGTAAAACATGCGCTCGAAGGATTGGGCGTAGAAGGCATGACCATTTCCGAGGTCAAAGGATTTGGTCGCCAGAAAGGTCACACAGAAATTTATCGTGGCAGTGAGTACACGGTGGACTTTTTGCCAAAAGTAAAAATCGAAATTGTTTTGCCCGATTCGCAAATTCAGGCTGCTACCAATGCGATTATCAAATCTGCGCGGACCGGTAAAATCGGTGACGGCAAAGTTTTTGTCAGCTCGATTGAAGAAGCCATTCGTATCCGCACCGACGAACGCGGAGAAAAGGCTGTTTAACCCTTAGCTTGGAACTTAATCAAAAAATCAAAACCCTTATGACACCCAAAGAAGTATTAGCGCTTTGCAAAAATAAAGATGTAAAGCTTGTGGATATCAAATTCTGTGATTCTCTTGGAACATGGCAGCATTTTACAATACCTATAAGAGAACTCGAAGAAGAAACCTTTGCCGAAGGTTTAGGTTTCGATGGCTCCTCTATCCGCGGATGGAAATCGATTGAGGCCAGCGATATGCTCCTGATTTTGGATCCCAAAACTGCCATCTTAGATCCATTCCCAGTAGTCACAACTCTTAGTGTGATTGCCGATGCCATCGATCCTATTACGAAAGAACCGTACTCTCGCGATCCGCGTAACATTGCGCGCAAGGCAGAGGCTTACCTTAAACAAACAGGCATTGCCGACACAGCTTATTTTGGTCCTGAAGCAGAGTTCTTTATTTTTGATGACGTTCGCTATGATCAAACCGCGCACAGTGGTTTTTATTACATCGATTCGAATGAAGGCATTTGGAATAGCGGCCGTGAAGAATTTCCAAATCTCGGAAATAAAATCCGTCACAAAGAAGGATACTTTCCAGTAGCCCCAGCAGATACCCAAGTAAATATTCGCAACGAAATGATCATGGTGATGAAAGATTGCGGTTTACATGTAGAACGCGAACATCATGAGGTGGCAACGGCCGGCCAAGCGGAAATCGATCTTCGTTTTAATGAACTTACCTTGATGGCTGATAATATGATGCTTTATAAGTATATCGTTAAAAATGTGGCGAAAAGACATAATAAAACGGTCACCTTTATGCCAAAGCCCCTTTTTGGAGATAATGGTTCAGGGATGCATACGCACCAAAGTCTCTGGAAGAAAGGTAAACCGCTCTTCGCAGGCAGTGAATATGCCGGCTTAAGCCAAATGGCGCTTCATTATATCGGCGGCGTTCTTAAACATGCCAAAGCGCTTTGTGCCATTTGTAACCCTACGGTTAATAGTTACAAACGCCTCACGCCCGGTTTCGAAGCTCCAGTAAATCTTGCATATTCAAGCCGTAATCGGTCTGCGGCCATTCGTATCCCAACGTATTCGCCAAGTCCAAAAGCTAAACGAATCGAGTATCGCCCGCCTGATCCAGCCGCGAACCCTTACCTTGCCTTTGCTGCATTACTCATGGCAGGCCTTGATGGAATTCAAAATCGAATTGATCCGGGTGATCCTCTAGATAAAAATATTTATGAACTACCACCTGCAGAACTCAAAAAAGTTCCTTCTGTTCCAGGGAGTTTAGCAGAAGCTTGTGATTGTTTAGCTAAGGATCATGAGTTTTTGTTAAAAGGCGATGTCTTTACCGAAGACGTCATTGAAACGTGGATTGAAATGAAGCGTAAGGAACAAGATCAAGTTCGTTTGCGTCCACATCCTCACGAATTCCACTTGTATTACGATTGCTAAGCTATCTCTCCTTCTTAACAAGGAGGAGTTGGAGGAGGTTTCCCTAGATGGAGTAATTCGCCTTTTGAGTGGAGTGTTTCGAGTGTTTAGCGGGCTAATGGTTTTTTAGGCTTTTCCGCCAAAAGTTACAAAATCATCAAGATCGAGAAGATCGAACCAAGTTGCGATATCGGTTCGCTTAGGGCCTGCTTTGGCTTGGATTTTATTAAAGAACTCGTGTGATCCTAGGTCACTAGGTCCGCGTTGATCTTGATAAGCCGACCAACTTGCGATTTCTGTAGCTGTAGGTTTGGTTTTGGAATTTGCCTGGATCCATTCCAAAATCTCGCCATCGCCTTTATCGGTAGCCAGCACTTTTTTAAGCGCTTCTGCATCGATACCAGCAAAATTAAGGAACTGCTTATCCAATGGACAGGCATAACAATATTCTCCATTTTTACCCGCAATGGTTGCACGTCCCTTATCAAGCATTCGTGGAAGAATTGCATAACCGCCAAGACGAACGCGCGGGCTGCGTGGTGGATGTTTAGTTAAATCAGGTGCATGAGTTTTCATTGTCAAATTTCCCCTCCTTAATAAGGAGGGGGTTAGGGGAGGTAACTTTTAAAAAACCATCGCCTTCTAATTTTTTGCGAGAGGAGCCGTCCGCTTTCGCAAACGACCACGGTCTCCGGCCGTAGAGGGCTCCGAAGCTTCGACAGGTTTCGCTGAAATCTTGGATTCTATAGGCTGTACATTCACGCGTTTACCGTGCTTATCAAACCGAACATGGCCTTCGGTAAGGGCAAAAATTGTAAAATCACGTCCCAAACCAACATGAAGCCCTGGCGCGAACTTTGTTCCGCGTTGGCGAATGATAATATTGCCAGGTATTACGTGTTCGCCGCCAAAGCATTTTACGCCGAGGCGTTTACTAACGCTATCCCGATCATTTTGAGAGCTGCCTTGTCCTTTTTTGTGAGCCATAAGATAAATTTAGTTATTAGGCCGCAGGGCCAAATTGGCTGTATCGATTGATTGGATTGTTGAATCCGGAACGAGCTTTTTGTATTTCATCCGTTGTCCAATAAACAAGAAAACTGCTCCTAAAAAAGCTGCTATTGTTGATAATCCCACACAGCAAAGGGTAATCGTCCATTTATAAAATCCGAGGACTAAAGCATCTGCAGTATTTTGGGTAAACTCCTTAGATACATACCTCTGAATTGTTTCGGGCAAATAAGTATAAGCAAAGTAAAATCTTGCTGATGTGTATAAAGAGTAGAAAACAGCTAAGATTAAAAGAATCCAACCGCTAGTAATGAGAAAGGAACTTAACCTGCTATGTTTCATATTTGAATCTAACTAAAAGTTAAAAATTAGAAATTAAAGAAACCTTTAAAAATCTCCCCTCCTTACCAAGGAAAGGTTAGGGAGAGGTGTATTTTAACTAAGTTGAATATCAGTGATTTTTACTTTTGTTAAATTTTGACGATGACCACGTGTGCGATGGTACCCATGACGACGGCGCATTTTAAAGGCAATTACCTTATCGCCTTTGTACTGATCAAGAATTTCAGCTGTTACCTTTGCTCCTTTTAGAGTTGGAGCGCCTATCTTTACTTGATCGTTTTCACCGGCCAAAAGCACGCGATCGAAGGTAACCGAAGCACCTTTGTCCGCAGCAAGTTTTTCTATGGAAAGGATGGTATCCTTTTCCACACGATATTGTTTACTACCTGTTTCGATAATTGCGTACATAAGCTTTTAAATGTTTAGGGCCTTTCACCCTGCCAGGCCTTGGCTCAAGTTGCAAGTTTTTTTAAAGCCAGAGAGCTTCGAAGGGTAGGGACTATCACTTCTTCTGCTAAAGCTTTAG
>CAZNSF010000182.1:0-3746 GCA_964575565.1 uncultured Verrucomicrobiota bacterium
TAGAAATTTGGATTGGTGAGGTGGTAGCAAACAAGTGAAGATTCACTCTTTAATAAGCAAACTAAACAATAAGCACACAAACAAATTTTGCAACTGCTTTAAAATTTTTTATTGGCCATAAAATTTAAAACCTGCTTCAAGTTATTAGACCCAGGACAACGTTTTTATGCAAATCCTTAAATATCATGCATTAGGGAACGATTATATCGTTTTAAACCCACTTAAAAAAAGAAACAGATTAACTCCTGATGAAATACGGCTCATTTGTCACCGTCATTATGGAGTTGGGTCCGATGGTATTTTATGGGGACCTCTTAAAAAACAAGAATCGCATGATTGTGATTTTGCTTTGCGTATTTTTAATCCAGATGGATCAGAAGCTGAAAAAAGCGGCAACGGCTTACGAATCTTTTCCAGATACTTATGGGATGTGGGTCTTGCAAAAAAAAAGAAATTCACGATTTGGACCTTGGGTGGAAAAGTTCGGTCCCATATTCTTGGGAAAGGCGAAAATGTTACTGTTGAAATGGGGAAAGCAACCTTTAATAGTAAAAGCATTCCTGTCGCGGGACCCTCACGAGAAGTGATTAATGAAACAATCGTCATTTGTGGACAAGAGTTGCGGTTTTGTGCGGTTAGTGTTGGGAACCCACATTGTGTATTACCTCGCAATAAAATATCGCGCGCAGAAACCCTTCGATTAGGGTCTCTTATCGAGAATGATCCTCGCTTTCCAAATCGTATTAACGTTCAATTTATGAAGGTTTTGGATCGGTCGAATATTCAGATCGAGATTTGGGAAAGAGGGGCTGGATACACCTTAGCTTCCGGTTCGAGCAGTTGCGCCGCGGCAGCAGTAGCACATCGACTCGGTTTATGTAATTCAAAAATTGGGGTTCACATGCCAGGAGGCAAAATTGAGATCTCGTTTGGAAAAGACCTTTCCATTCTTATGACTGGCCCCGTTGCTAAAGTTTATCAAGGGATTATTTCTGACGAAATATTTCGAATGCCTTTGCCTAAATAGTCTTATAACTCGAGAGGCGATTTTTAAAAGAAGTTAGTACTACGGCCCTTTGATATTTCTATTATCCTCTAGTTGTTTCAATAAACATTGAACATCCCAAGAACCCAAAGATCAGTGATCTTATTATGGTCGAAAGTGAATAATGCGGCGCCATGCCATTCAACTCGTTTGAACGAAGGCTTATATCCCATAAAATTATTTTGATGTATTCCAGAAAATAACATTTTGGAAAATACTTTGTTATCATCAGACACCATATCCAATATTTCACATCGATATTCTCCGAGAGCATCATGAATAAAATCAACATAAGAGGCAAAACCATTTTGCCCTTTCCGTTTAATCCCAAGCGAACCGTGGAATGCAAACTCTTCGCAAAGCAGCTTTGGAATCAACGATTTATTGCGCTTGTTCCATATTTCATCGTAGAACTGCTTAACAATTGTTAGGTTATTATTCATCAACCAAAACCACTGTTTCAATTTGAAAGCCACAAGTTAACCGCTTAATAGAAATAGATGTGCCCTGTGACAGCAACCAATATCCTTGCATTTCGGTAAATTATTTATACCCTCGTAGAGCCTGTGAAATCTCCTGTTTATTTTATTAGTGGCAAATATGTTAGCGTTGATAACGCAAAAATTTCTGTTCGTGATCTTGGATTAGTTCGCGGCTTTGGCCTTTTTGAAGCGTTACGAACATATCAAGGCGAGCCCTTTCTTCTTAGAATACATCTTCAACGACTTTTCCGAGGCATAAAAATTATCGGGTTAAAATCCCCGATTTCTTTGGAAAGCATGGAAAAAATTATAAAGCGGTTGCTTTATGTGAATCGTATCCGTGATGGCATTATCCGTATTGTGCTTACCGGCGGAATCACGAAATTATTTTTTCC
This sequence comes from uncultured Verrucomicrobiota bacterium, assembly GCA_964575565.1. GTDB lineage: Bacteria > Verrucomicrobiota > Verrucomicrobiia > JABWAM01 > JABWAM01 > CAZNSF01. The sequence continues at coordinate 1,923 of CAZNSF010000182.1, forward strand.
GGATGGAGAACCGACACTGATTATTATGGCAGATCCGTTGCCTCCTTTTGCAAGCTGGCAATACGAGAAAGGGATCAAATTGATGACCACTCGATTTGCGCGGATCCATCCTGAAATTAAAACCACAGTTTATTTTTCCGGTGTACTTGCCACCATGCAGGCCGTTAAACGCGGTTTTACAGAAGTGGTATATGTTGATAAGCATGGCGCTATCATTGAAGGAACTACCTTTAACGTTTTTGCCGTACTCCCAGGGCCGCGACTTATTACCGCCAAAGACCATATTTTAAAATGGGGGACTACTGCGGATTGTGTCATAAAAATTGCAAAGAAACTTAAAATTACAGTTCAACGAACCCCTATTTCGCAAAACATGCTTCGTCATGCGCAAGAGCTTTTTATCACTTCTGCTAATCGCGAACTCATTCCAGCTATTCGAGTAGATCAGCAACGGATAGGTAACGGAAAACCTGGTGAATTAACTCGTCAATTGCACGCTGCCTATCAAGATATGGTTCAAACCCATATCAACGGAGCTTGAAAACAAGAGAACAGGAGCAAAACCCTAGTCGCTATAGTTCCTTTGGGTTTTATGAATCTGCCTAGATCATGAGCCAGCTGTTTATTACTGTTGAATAAATACTGCCTTTTGCAGGCAGAGCCGTAAGCTTTTGGAGTCCTTGTACATAAATTAGGATTTGGGGTGAATAAATATCTAAAAAAAGGTTTAGATCTGATTTACTAATTTGATCGGTTTTCCAATCTACGATTAACCATTCCTTAGTTTGGGAATTAAAGACGGCTAAATCAATCAAGCCCTCAACACATTCTTTTTCTCCATTTTGAAATAAAAATGGCATTTCTGTGTGGATTACTAAATCTTGCATTGAAAGTTTTTGCGCTAATTCAGATTTCATAAAAAAGCCCCACTCCATTTGGGCTCGATCAGGTAATGGTGAGGTTGCAATTTTTGTCTGGGCACTTTTCTCCCAAGCCTCTTTATCAGATTGCCATGGGAGATATTGCATCAACCCATGCCACCAGAGGCCATACTCTAATGCAGATTCTCGCGCATATAGATTGGATTCTTCAGCCAGAGCGGTTAATTCTACTTCTGGCTCTATCCTTGGCTGCCATTTAGTAAGTGTATGCGGCAGGATTCGCTTAGGATTTTTTTGAGCTTGTTTTCGCGCTAAAATAATTTGCGCCTTCGAAAGTTTTTGAAAGACACTCCTTCTTTCCTGAATAAGGCTTCGAGATTGTTTTTCCATTACCTCCATCGCTTTTATGTTCTTTACTGGAAGAGGCAATAAATTAACCGAATCTATTTTTTTAAGTTTTATATCCAGCTCGCACCAGGTTTTTAAATTTCTCTCTTCAGTAAGCGAAAGATAATCAGCAAATGATTTTTGGCGAGCAATCCTTTTTGAGAGGTCGAAGATTTTAGAATCATCCACAAATACTAGAGTTTGTTTTGCTCGTGTCATTGCCACATAAAGGATCCTTTGGATTTCATGTTCATGGACACGTTGCAAATCTTCTTCCATTTCTTTTGAAAGTTCTGATTTATTGAAAATAAGAATCAGTTCATTTGTAGAAGGAATTTTAACAAGACGAGGATATTGAGGTGTGGCACCACGAATCTTACGAAACATAAATGGTAAAATAACGACATGCCACTCCAGTCCTTTCGCTTTTTGACAGGTAATAAGTTGGATCGAATCTTTATGGATGTTTTTAATATCGCGGATGGCAGTAAAACTTTCCTGTAATAAATTTGCCCACTCAACGAGCGAAAAACCATCAGCATCCGCAGCCGTTGTC
>CAZNSF010000183.1:0-9287 GCA_964575565.1 uncultured Verrucomicrobiota bacterium
CTAGAAACTGGAAAAAACGATCCGGAAAGCAACCACATAGGAATTAAAAATAAATTCATAATTGCATGGAACCCTTGGGTGGAATCCATTTTCCAGGCAATAGCAAAGCCAAGCCCGGTAAGCGCAAATCCCACTAGAAGAACAATCCCCAGCGAAATACACACGGAAAATAGGGTTAATTCCATACCAGCAAAAGGCGCCAAGAAAAGAAAAAGGATACTTTGAATAAAAGCAATGGCTGTGCCACCCAAAAGTTTACCAAGAACAATGGCAGCCCTTGGAATTGGCGCTACCAACACAGATTGCAAAAAACCTTCCCGCCGATCTTCAATAATAGAAATGGTCGAAAAAATGGAGGTAAATAAAATAATAAGTACCATCGTGCCTGGGAAAAAATACTCTATAGCGGACATTTTTTCCGGCATGGAAGGAGGATGAAACGAAGAGGAAAGACCAGCCCCCATCAGAATCCAAAGAACTAAAGGGGACCCAAGTGCGCCAATCACACGATTGCGCTGCCGAAAGAAGCGAACCAATTCTCTTTGGAGAAGGGTTAGTGAAGGTAAAAAGCAATTGGTAGCGATCATGATGGATAAGCTATAATAAAAGGTTATTCCTTGTAGCCGTTTTCATTCCAAAAACGATGTCCTGTTAATTCGATAAATACATCTTCCAAAGTAGGTTTGCCAACAGTAACTGCATCAATTTGTCCCGGGAATGCTTCGATCAAACGAGCAATAAATTCGTGGCCTCGCGCTTGCTCAAAGCGGACAGTTCCATCGAGCACATGAGGATTTCTCCCGAACTTTGAACGTATGGCCTCGCAAAGCTTTCCGGTATCTTGTGTGTGTGCAATAATCATTTCTCCTCCAATTTTAGCGCGAAGTGCATTTGGCGAATCGATGGCAACGAGTTTCCCGGCATCCAAAATTCCTAACCGATCGCAACGCTCGGCCTCTTCCATTAAATGGGTTGTTAATAAAATAGTGGTTTCCTCTTGGAGCCTCAAATCCTTTAGATAATCCCATAAATCTTTACGCGCACCGGGATCTAAACCGGTACTAGGCTCATCCAAGAGTAAAAGCTTTGGATGGTGAAGCAGCGCCTTAGCTAACTCCACGCGCCGTTGAAGTCCACCAGAAAGTTTTTCGACAAGTTCTCCAGAGCGATCGGCAAGTTTAAAACGATTTAAGGTCTCACTGATTCGAGCAGCCAGTTTATTGCCGGACAATCCATAAAGATGCCCTTGATGTTGTAAGTTTTCTGTAACGGTTAATTTCTTGTCCAAACTTGGCGATTGAAAAATCACCCCCATTTCTTGACGTGCCTGGTAAATATTGGCGCTTAAATCTTGTCCGAATAAAAAAACCTTATCTTTTAAAACGGGAATGAGGGTGGAAAGAATGCGAAAAAGAGTTGTTTTACCGCCTCCATTAGGGCCTAAGAGCCCAAAAACCTCACCTTTTTTTACATCTAACGATACTTGGTCCAAAGCAATTCTTGTGCCATAGGAATGGGAAAGACTATGAATCTGGACTACTGAACTTATGCTCATGGAGAATAAAGGAGGTCGGCTGTTCTCTAAAACTGTTTTCAAAAACAACACTTGTTTATGTGTTGTGAGATATTACTTTCAACCTTCGGCTTTCAGCTTTCAATATCTATATTTTATCGAACAGCATTAAGATTAAAAGAAAAGGCAGATAAAAAATAGATACCACAAAAAGCTTTTTTAAGTTCGATGCCTTTTGTGAAATTGCTGCGCACAATCCGAAGTAAAAAAAACCTATACCCAAAATCAAAGCTCCCCAAAAGTATATTTTACCGGTCATTCCAAAAAGGGTCGGGGCTAAGCTTGCCGGAATAAGCAAAAATGTATGCGATACAATTTGCATTCCCACCCGCCATCCGGTCGGGTCTACCACACTAAGCATCGGGAAACCGCCTCTAGCATAGTCTTCGCGGTAAATCTGGGCTAAGGCATAAAAATGAGGCATCTGCCAAAGGAACAAAATGGCAAAAAGAATCCAGCCGTAAGCATCCAGGTTATCACGCGCTGCGCTCCATCCAATCATCGGCGGCATCGCGCCGGGAATAGCCCCTATCACTGTACATAAAGGGCTTATTTTCTTAAGCGGCGTGTAAACGAAGAGATAACTGCCAAGCGTAATTGCCGCAATAAAACCTGTAAGAAGATTGACCGCTGTAACCAAGTAAAATAAACCGCACACACCTAAAATGGCACCGAAAATAAGCGCATCATCCGGTTGCAATCGTCCCGATGGCAAAGGCCTATCTTGAGTTCGCTTCATTTGCCCGTCGGCTTCTCTTTCCAAAAATTGATTTAGAATAGCCGCGCTGCCAGCAACAAAAGCCGTTCCTAGCATTGTATGGACTAAAAGACCCCAATTAAACGGAGCGCTCGACCCCATACAAAATCCGATAAAGGTGGTAATGAGCACTAGAAATGTTAGACGCGGCTTTGCCAGCTCCCAATAATCGGCCAATCGCCAACGCTCCATTGCAAAAGAACTTGCTGGCAATATGACTGTAGCAATATCAGGCCCTTTGGCATCCATACGATTTTTCATGCAGGTACTTTCTCTGAAGTTATGATAGGTACTGAAGAAAATTGGTTGATAGGTGTCAAAACTTTAAACGAAATTAAAGTAAAAAGAAAACTCGTTACTAACATCAGCGCGCCCACCGCCACATGTGCAGTTGCGATATCAGCTGCTTTGCTTGTCCAGATCACAGAAATTCCAAGCATGATCTGCCCTGCCAAAAGACTCCCTAATAACAAGGCTGGAATTTTGAAGATCTTCTCATCACGATGATAGCGCCAAATTACTCGAAGGATGGCGATCACGCCTAAAGCCACTACCATTGCCCACAGCCTATGGATTAGATGAATGGCAATTTGAAAAAATGTAATTGGATCTAATCCCCATTGCCAAATTCGCGCCTCATTTGCTTGAGCTAAGGCCGTTGCATCGAATGGAGGAAGAATCTTCCCATAAACTAAAGGGAAATCAGGCACTGCTAAACCGGAATCTGTATGCCGCATGGTTGCCCCAAGGATTAATTGGATAAAAATAAAAATCGTGACCAGAAGAGTCCATTTCCGAAGAAATCCTTCATCGCGTTTTTGAGAAATCACGAGTTGGTTTTTCCACCAATTGGAAGTGAATAAAGCAATACTAGTAACCAAACAAAAAAAAGATTGAGCAAGGCATGCATGGAAAATAGCTATTCCTTTTTGCAATAAAATCACGCGCAAACCGCCTAAAATTCCTTGGATTATCACCAACCCAAGAGCAAACCAACCTAATCGTTTGACCCATACTCTGGATTCTGCCAACTGCAACCATACCGCTAAGATGATGGTCAAGACTCCTACCAATGATGCTACCAACCGATGACTATGCTCATAAAAAATACCGCCGACCATTTTTCGCCATGGAAAAAGAAACATGTTATATCCATAGGTGGTAGGCCAATCTGGTACAGCGAGGGCTGCATGGTGACTTGTTACAAGCCCTCCAATAAAAATAAGAGGAAGCGTTGCAACCGCAGTAAAGATCGCAAAACGATGGAGCCACATAATAAAACAATTAGAAATGAGAAGTTAGAAATTAAAAACTACTATCACTAAAACCTATCCTCCCAAATACATCTTTCCCATTGGACCTGTAATCTAAACTTAGGGCTTATAGCTTGCGCCTCACGGTTTATAAAATTATTCGGCCTCTTGTCACTCGCAGCTCGTTTCTATTCATAACTCGCAGGGCCTCCACTGGCAGCCTGTTCTTTTAGCCACTTATTAAATTTTTCTTCCGATTCAACGGTTAAAATACCCTTCATGGTGTGGTGACCATTTCCGCAGAGTTGAGCGCAAGCAATCTCGTATGTTCCTTCTTTAATGGGTTTAAACCATGTCGGGATACTCATTCCCGGAATAGCATCTTGGGTAATACGCATTTGGCGAACTGTAAAACTATGGATCACATCTTTCGAGGTAAGATGGATAATGGCAGACTTATTAACTGGCAAGTGTAGATCTTTTTCTGGCGCCTCAATATCATCCTTTCCTTTAGGATCATTGGGATCCAATCCCAAAAGGTTACCCGCTCTCACAAAGGAAAAACCTCGTTTGCCAAAAACACGGTCCGGTCCTGGATAAGAAATATTCCAGGTAAATTGTTGAGCGGTTACCCACACTTCGACCACATCCTTGCCCGTTGGAAATTCATTCACTCGCTTTGCCCAAAGTGGGAATGCGAACCCAAGAAGCAAAACCGCTTCGGCAACGACTACCCCAATTTCTATATAAGTAGAGCGATGGCTCGCAACTCCCACATAATCAGCCTTAGGATTTTTGGACTTTCGGAATCGGATGAGCGCATAAACAAAAAAGATCGACCAGCCTACAAAAAGAATCAGCATGAACCAATGGACGATCTCTAAAAGAAAGTCGACCTGGGGTCCGTGTTCAGACGCATTTTCCAAAATTCCTAAAGCTTTGTTAATCACGGGAGAACCTCCTTAGCTGCCATTTTTGATTTTTGCCGCAAATAAAAGACAAACCCAATAATTCCGCATAAAACACCTCCGGTAACACCCAACATACTTAAGATAAAGACATTCATTGTTTTGGCTTGGGATGAATCAAGCGCCCCGTAACAAACCGTACAAGCAGATCCCATCTGTGGAAAAAAGGTCCATAAAATTATCACTGTAGCAAGAATTTTGTACGGAGGATATTTATAACGCTTACTATCAAGCTCCCCTCTTCGAAGCTTTCGAATAAACCATAGCCCATAACCTACAAGTGCCACAGCAGCAGCAAAGGAAATGGCACCTAAGATAATGTAAGAAGTCTTGTTTTCTTCTAGATAAGAACTTACACACCACCCTCCAAACCCCAACGTAAGTATGGTCGAAAGGGCGATAAAAAGAATATGGATGGCTTTTAAAGACATAAGTTACAATTTCACTGCATCACCAAAGGTCCATAAAGTGAGGAACATGAGCCCCATAAAGAATACACCGGTAAATATCAGAATCCTATAAATAGCGCTCTTTTCTGAATTTAAGTGCATAAAATAAGCAGCTACCAAAGAAGCCTTCAAGGTAGCGATCACGAGCGCAATGGTAATATTACCGGCCTTCCCAAAATGAACAAACGAAATTCCAACGGTGATAACCGTTAAAACAAGTAATGCGACAAAGACGCCTACACAAACTTGAATATGTTTTTTAAAATGTTCGAGATGAGCCGCATCTTGAGCCGCTTCGTTATGTTGGGGATCTGGGTTACTCATAAATATCTCCTATAAAAGATAAAGAACGGGGAATAAAAATATCCATACTAAATCGACAAAGTGCCAAAAGAGTCCAGCAACTTCCACTCGGTTAGTAAAACGTTGAGGAGCTACTGCAAACATTTTAGAACCAGGTCCCCATAAGTAGAAGTTCACGACCATGCCTCCAAAAACGTGTAAGGCATGTAGTCCAGTCAATGTAAAATAAATGGCAAAGAAGGTGTTGTGCCAAGGGCCGAAACTGGAGATTCTGGTAAATTGAGCTTTTTCAATCTTTATTGCTTCGGAATGATGAGCGCTTTTTGCATCTGGTTTTGGGTCTGGCACAAACATGATATGATCCACCCGCGTACTTAAAAGCGCGCCTGCAAAATTACCTTTAATCACAGTATCATCACTTAAGGTAACACTTTCAACATGACCTTTCATCGTGGTGCCATCGGCCATCACGATTCCGTAATGAGTAAACTTTGCATGATACTCAAAAGCCTTTACGCAAAGGAAGGTAAGACCCAATAGAAGGGTGAACCCCATGTATCGCCGAAACTTGGCTAGATTTCGTGTGACCAGGGCTGCCCATCCTAAAATAACTGTAATACTCGAAGTAATGAGCACTGCTGTATTAAACGTACCAATAGGGATATTAAGATATTCAGATCCTTTAGGCCACATGTAGGGACCTGTTTCTGGCGCGCTCACTCGTAAAACGATGTAGGTGGAAAATAACGCTCCGAAGAGCATTACTTCTGATGCTAAGAAAAGCCAAATACCGAGCTTTGCATTCCAAAGGCCGGTATCTGTTCGATGAGTAACTGTATAAGGAATTTCCATTAAAATTTAATTAAGGTTCATTTTGCGGTGTAAAATCTTTGGCGTGACCGGGCACACTGTATTCATAAGGTCCACGGAATACTTCCTGTGGTTTAGGAAAATTTCCATGGATTGGAGGAGAAGAAGTTTGCCATTCAAGAGTCGTGGCTTCCCATGGATTATCAGAGGCTTTCTTACCGTGTTTGATACTCCAGAAAAAATTAATGATAAATGGAATTTGTAAAAGTCCTAATGCCCAAGCAGCATGGGAAATATGTACATTCGACTTAATAACCTCTCTGGCAAATTCATAGCTTTGGCCTCCATCGTACCAACGGCGAGAAACACCTACGATTCCTTGTAGGAACATCGGCATAAAAATAGCGTTCATACATATAAAAGATCCCACGAAATGGAATTTCCCCCATGCTTCATTCATCATTCTCCCCGTGACTTTAGGATACCAATAGTAAATCCCGGCAAAGAGAGCAAAGATGGTGCCAGGAGCTACTACATAATGAAAATGTGCGATCACATAATAAGTATCATGGAGCGCAAGATCGATCGCATTAAAGGCCAAAGGTAACCCTGTTAACCCGCCAATCCCAAACATTGGTAAAAAGGCCAAAGCAAAAAGCATGGGAGTGTTAAACCGAATAGACCCGCCCCAAAGCGAAAGAAAAAATGCCGTCAAAATAACCATCGACGGAATGGAAATAATAACCGTTGTTGTTTGGAAGAAGACGCTGATTTTTTGCCCCATCCCAGTCATGTACATGTGATGCGCCCAAACAATGAATGAGAGAAAGCCCACTGCGAGTACCGAATAAACTAAAGGCTTATAGCCCCAAATCGGTTTGCGTGTGTTATTCGCAATAATTTCGCAAACAATTCCCATGGCTGGCAAAATCAAAACGTAAACCTCCGGATGACCCAAAAACCAAAAGAGATGTTGCCAAAGCAATGGACTGCCCCCTCCACTATAAGACTGTAGGTTACCATGGACGATCAATCCAAAAGGAGAAAAGAAGCTCGTGTGTGCCAATCGATCCATCAATTGCATCACACCTGCAGCTTCAAGGGGAGGGAATGCTAGTAATAAAAGAAAGCCGGTCACAAACTGTGCCCATACAAAGAAAGGCAGCTTCATCCACGTAAGTCCTTTGGCCCTTAATTGAATAATTGTGCTAATAAAATTAACAGCGCCCAAAAGAGAGGAAGTAATTAAGAAAATCATTCCTATGAGCCACATCGTTTGGCCGTAAGTGGTATCAATGGTTGCTAAAGGCGAGTAAGAGGTCCATCCCGCGCTAGCCGCGCCACCGGGTAAAAAGAAACTCGCAAACATAATAATACCACCAACAAATAAAGCCCAGTAACTGGCAGCATTGACCTTCGGAAAGGCCATATCGGGCGCGCCGATTTGTAAAGGAACCACGAAATTGCCAAAGGCGCCGAAGGCTAAGGGAACAATGCCTAAAAATACCATGATCGTACCATGCATCGCGCCTAATGAATTGTAAAAGTCCGAGGTCATAATACCATCTGGCATACTGTTTTGGCCAAAAAGATTACCAAGGAATTTGCCGAGCACAGGGAGTTCTTTGCCTGGATAAGCCAACTGCCAACGCATTAACATCATTAAGCAAAATCCGAAAAAGAGAAAAATCAGACCTGTAAAGAGATATTGTAACCCAATCACTTTATGGTCGGTCGCAAAGATATACTTACGCCAAAAAGGCAATTCCTCGTGACCTGCATGGGAATCATCGTGAGGATGAGCCGCTTGTTTCGTTTCTTGAACCGTCGTTTCCATAAGTTATTTTGCCGTTTATCCAGTTCTAATAAAATCTAAAAAAGCAACCGCTCCTTTTTCCCTTCCTTAATAAGGAGGGGATGGGGGAGGCCATCATTTTTATAATCTTTCTAATTCTCTTAGCAGTGCTATCAAGATTTACTGCGCCTTAGGCTCAAATTTAAAGTCCGCCTTAGCTTCTCCCCCGCCGGCAACTTTTACCTTGATGGTTTGTTCCATCCCTTTGGGATGTTTAGCGACAAGGGTGTAGTCGCCATCTGGCAAACCAGGAATCTTAAAGCTGCCATCCGTGCCTGTCACTGCAAAGAAAGGATGATCTACCACACCTACAAATGCATACATCCAACCATGAACATCGCAATTGAACCTAAAAAATACTTCCGGCTTAGCAAACTTTTGTTCACTCTTTATTCCTTTAACAGGCTGGCTAATATTAAATTCCTTGTTTTTACTATCCTGTGTTCCACCATGTACATTATGCATAAAGGCATCGCTATTTCTGACCTCTAACGTCTGCCCTACTTGAACTCCTAATACATATGGATTATAGAGGCAATTTTGTTGGTCAAGAACCACGGGCGTTGTTGGCACAGGGAATTTTTTGTTGCCTAAACCATCTTTTACATAGACAAAGACATTCGCAAGACCGCCATTGGCATCTACGATATAGTGCTTCGTAGTAAGGGGTGTGGAATGGAGCGCTTTGCAATCCGGAGTGGCATCGAGCTTAATTGGCTTTTCAGCGGGCGCTTTGCCATTGAGAGCGGCTTTACCAACAATACTGCCATTATCAGCAGCAACTAAAGAGGAAAGAGCGATTAATAAGATACTTGAAGTAAGTTTGAATGTGCGAGAGATCATGGTGAATTTTTAAGGTATTGGGTTTTAGGTTTTCAAAAAACATGTTCCGCGTTTTCCACGGGAGAAAAAATCTATCATCCCCCCAAAATTCCGTCAATAAAGTTTGTGAAAAATTTCACAAACTCTAATTATTCTAATTATACATCCAAATTACGGACGTTGAGGGCGTTATCTTCGATAAACTGCCGACGCGGCTCGACTTCGTCACCCATAAGCGTAGTAAACATTTCTTCGGCTTCAATGGCATCTGTCAAATCGATTCGCAAAAGCTTTCGATTACTCGGGTCCATGGTAGTAGCATAAAGTTCTTTGGCATTCATTTCGCCTAATCCCTTAAAACGCTTGATTTGAATACCGCGCCTGCCGATTTCCTTAATACCAGTTAGAATTTCAGGAATGGAATGGATAGGTGTAACTTTGGCTTCGTCGCCTTCGCCCTCCACAAGCTCAAAAAGTGGTTTTTCTTGGGTGGTGTA
>CAZNSF010000184.1:0-2669 GCA_964575565.1 uncultured Verrucomicrobiota bacterium
ATGACGAGAACAACCAACTATTTGATCAATCAATATACATATTTCTTCTTTTCTATAACTTCCATCCACTAAGGCTTGTTTTAAAAAATCGAGCGTCTTCTGGTCTATTGTCTGGATTTCAGAAGCAGTAGCTTCCATATCTTCTGAACTGATAGCTAGAAAGTCCGCAGCAAGCCAAGCAATCGCCTTTGGGTATTTACTCTTTTCGAAGCCGTCCACAGAACGTTGAAGCGTCTTCTGACGAAAGAGAGCTTCGCTAGCAGCTTTACCGCAGTAATAGAGAACTAATGGATCATCACAACCAAGAGCTAGGATTTCCTTAGTAAGAGGGATTAACTCATCACTTTTAGGCGCATTTCGAGGTGCAGTAAAAATAAGAACCCAACTCGAAAGCAAACGGCGGCTTGGTTCGTCCCAGCGTGGGTCATGATTTCCGTATTGCTCATATGCTTCGATAATATGGCGCTGAAACCATTGCTTCGCTTTTTCGGAAAGCTCGGCAGACATGTGTGTGCCTTTAACTATTGGAATTGGATCGGTCGCCTTAGTCCCCTTCTCTTCGGTAAGACGTCGCAGAATATTATCACAACCCATCCCAAATACCCCCAAAAGCAATACAAACAATATAACAGCTTTCGGTTTCATTTTTAAAAATCACTACTTAACATACTCTTTCTATTACTAAGAAATTTTTAATTTATAGAACAACACTGTAATCCGCTATACTGCGTGTAAGCGTTGGTTAATCTTTAAAGATAAAAAGAGCGATCGTCAGTGCTGTCCCAATAGCATACATCCCTACCGTGGTAGTAACTATAAATGGATAGATGAGTAATAAACCGCCGATGATCATTTTTGTAAAGCTTCTTTGCCTTTTCCCATAAACAAAAGCCCCAAAGCCAATTGCGCTAAAAAGAATCCCAGCAAATAAATTGGCGGCCGAAAGTTCGAGATTGAGCACAAGTAATTTAATGCTAAGGCCGAAATGCTACGAATACAAGCCGCCTTCTAAAGGCTTCCAAAATCTGCTCGAATAAACAGCTTTTCCCTTTTGAGATCTTCCCAATAATTAAAGACTTTTTCTATTGCGAGGATTACTGGCTAGTGTAAAAGTTACCTCTTCGCTTAAGATATACCCGATGGTGTAACGGTAGCACAGAGGCCTTTGGAGCCTTTAGTCATGGTTCGAATCCATGTCGGGTAGCCATTTCGACTCACTCCGTTCGCTCATGGCCTTTGGCCACCCATGGAGTGAATCGAATGTCCTGAGCAAAGTCGAAGGACATCTCTATGTATTTTGTTTATATTATTCGAACCCAAAATAATAAATTATATATCGGCCATTCCAATAACTTAGTTAGGCGAGAATTCGAACACCATTTTTATGTTCATGGAGCTAAATTTTTAAAAGATAATAAAACCGAATTTCAAATCGTTTATATAGAAAAACATATTTTGAGGTCAGAAGCCATGAAGCGAGAACGGCCGTTGAAAGGATGGACCTGAGCGAAAAAAGAAGCCTTGATCAGCCAAGATGTTGAACTTTTAAGAAAACTTTAGAGGGACAGGCCTTTAACTCGGCTCCGTTCGCTCATGGCCTTTGGCCACTTATTCGTATCGCAGCGCCTGAATCGGATCTAGTCGTGAAGCTTTGTATGCTGGGTAAAGACCAAAGAAAACACCCACCAACATACTAAATGAAAAAGCTATCACAATGGAAATGGTCGTGATCAGGACTGGCCATTCGGTAATTGCTGAAACACCTTTCGAGATACCGATTCCAAGCAAAATCCCAATACATCCTCCAATCGAGCTTAAAGTAATGGCTTCTACGAGAAATTGCAGGAGGATATCTTTACCCCTCGCACCGACTGCCATACGAATCCCAATCTCTCGGGTGCGTTCGGTAACGCTCACTAACATGATATTCATAATACCAATCCCTCCAACAAGGAGAGAGACACTGGCAATCGAAGCCAATAACCAAGTCATCACTCGAGAAGTAGAGGTAGTGGCCTCTGCAATCTCCTGTTGATTAAAGACTGTAAAATCATCCTCGCGCCCAGGCCAAATCCGGTGGCGTTCACGCAAAAGCAGCGTAATTTTTTGTTGGACCGATTCGAAATCTTTAGTGCTTGCCACGCTCGCATTAATGGCGCGCAAACTATTATCTTTAGAAAGTCGCTTGAGCACACTGGTATATGGAAGAATAACGGTATCGTCCTGATCTAAACCCATTACTGAAAATCCTTTTGGTGAGAGGACGCCTACCACCTTGAATGGAACATTCCGAATGCGAAGAATTTTCCCAATAGGACTTTCATCACCAAAGAGTCGATCCGCTACACCTTTACCAATCACCGCTACCTTGTTAGCATTTTTTACATCTTGTTGGGTAAAAGGAGCTCCATCGATTAACGGCCACCGTCGTAAATCGAAATATTCCTCTGATTCGCCGAGAACCCGGCTGTTCCAATTTTGATTCCCAACAATCACTTGATTATAAACACGAATTTCTGGGCTGACATAAGTAATACCCTGAATTTCTTCCTGAATAGCCTCTGCATCCTCAACCTTCAGTGTGCCGGCTGTTCCCGATCCACCGTGTGATCCACCACTTGTAGCACTACCTGAAAAAACTAAAATAATATTTTCGCCCAACGTGGCAA
>CAZNSF010000185.1:0-4382 GCA_964575565.1 uncultured Verrucomicrobiota bacterium
AGGTTTCCATGCGAGGAATCATATCTTTTTCCAAAGAAAAATTTCTTACGGCGCGTGCATTCTTTCCTTCGACGTAACACAAGATGATAGCTGCATTGTGCTCTGCTACCGTTCGAAAAATATCGGTTGTTTTTATAGTTCCTGTAAGATTGATGACCGAAGCCCCAGCATCCAAACATGCTTTGGCTACCGAAGGATGATAAGTTTCTACGGATACCAAGATTCCAGCTTGTGAAAGACCGCGAATAATAGGAAGCAGTTTTTTCTTTTGGTTTGTTTGATCCAAACGGCGGGCATTTAAGATAGTAGATTCAGCGCCTATATCTACCATATCTGCTCCTTCAGCAACTAAACGATGGCCGCGTTCAATTGCTTGATCCACTCCCAGGCAAACACTTTCGCGATACCAGGAATCAGGAGATAAATTGATTACCCCCATGAAGTGTGGGCGTGAATTAAATTGGAAAAGGCGCTTTCCAATTTTGAATTCGCTCACCTTCAAATGGAGAAGATCGGAATGTGTATCAGCAAGCCTACGGAGATCATCTAGAGAAAACATGGTTTTATGATTAGCTATCACGGCATAAACTTAGAGATGTTTCAAGGAAGGAGAAAGTTACCTTTCTTCTTTTTGTTGTATAGCAAGTTGTACCGGCTTAAAGGAATAGCGATGAACAGGGCATGGGCCTAATTTTTTAAGCGCTTCGAGATGCAATTGGGTGCCATAGCCTTTATGTTGTGCAAATCCATAGCCAGGATATTGCTGATCCAGTTCATTCATCCAACGATCACGGGTAACTTTAGCAATCACACTAGCTGCGGCTATGGAAAAAGAGCGTTGATCTCCTTTGATAATAGAAGTTTGGGCATTTCCAAGAGGTGGCACTCGAGGACCATCGACCAATGTCCAATCAGGCACCAATTTAAGATTCGCTCGTGCTTGAACCATTGCTTTCCAGGTGGCTTGTAAAATATTAATGCGGTCGATTTCTTCAGCTTCGATAGAGGCGATACTCCATTTTACAGCTTTATTTTCAGTTAATTCTTTATAAATTTCTTCCCGTTTCTTTTGGGTGAGTTGTTTGGAGTCTGTAAGGGTAGAATGCTGAAAATCATTTGGTAGAATTACTGCGCTTGCTACGACAGGTCCTATCAATGGGCCACGGCCAACTTCATCAATTCCACAAACTAGATTAGCTCCTTGCGCCCGTGCTTGACGTTCAAAGAAAAATAGATCGTCCGGCACAGCGCAACTTAGGCTTTGGTCTGTTCTTTAAAACTAACGGCTCCTTTGCCAGTACGTCCACGGAGATAGTAAAGCTTGGCACGACGAACCCTGCCACCACGTTCTACTTCTACTTTCGCAATTCGTGGTGAGTGAATAGGAAAAACACGTTCAACACCTTCGCCGTAGGAAATGCGGCGTACCGTAAAACATTCCTGAACTCCTTTGCCTTTACGGGCAATCACGATTCCGGAGAAGACCTGCACACGTTCCTTTTCTCCTTCGATTACTTTAGTATGCACTTTTACACTATCGCCGACCTTAAAAGGGGTGACTTCTTTTTTAATCTGTTCTTTGCTGATTTTTTCGACAATCGGATTCATGGAAGTAATTTCTTTTAAAGGATCTTCTAATAATTGCCCTATCATGTTACGAAGAGGTTATTTAATAATAGAAGCACGGATCATAACATGTCATTTTAAATTCTCAATCTATAAAACTGTTTTTTTAAAGTATATTAGTTGGCACGAAAGAATTCAATGATCCGATCGCATACATAATCGACCTGGGTTTCTGTAAGATCTGCGTACATAGGGAGAGATAGGAGTTCTTCGGTGCATTGTTCAGTAACGGGTAGGGCGCCGCGTTTTAATTTCAAAAAACTATAGGCTTTTTGAAGGTGAATGGGGATTGGATAATGGATAATTGTGTCAATGTCGGCAGATGCCAAGTGTTTTTTTAGGTCTTCGCGTTTCTTAGTTCGAATAGAATAAACATGGTAAACATGATGACATCCTTCGGCTTCATGTGGAGTAATGACTAGGTCTTTGAGTCGTTCGGTATAATGTAAAGCATGTTTGCGACGGCGTTGGGTCCAGTCTTCTAGATGTTTTAACTTTGTATGAAGAATCGCTGCTTGGAGAGTATCCAAACGAAATCCAAAACCGAGATGGGCATGCTCGTATTTTGCGCCCTTAAGCCTTCCATGATCGCGTTGTTGGAATACATCTTCATAAATTTTTTGATCATTGGTAACTAGTGCGCCTCCATCGCCATAAGCGCCTAGATTTTTACTAGGGTAAAAACTATAAGCAGCTACAGAAGAAATAGGGCTGCGCTTATGCTTAAATTCAGCGGCATGCGCTTGGGCAGAATCCTCAAGCACCTTTAAGTTGTACTTTTTTGCAAGAATTAGAATTTTTTCTATATCGCACATCTGACCGTACAGATGAACTGGAATAATTGCTTTGGTGCGTGGCGTAATCGCAGCCGCTATTTGATCGATATTCATAAGCATGCTATCAGGGACCACATCTACAAAGATAGGAGTGGCTCCGGTAAACGAAATGGCTTCTGCTGTAGCAATATAGGTAAGAGAAACGGTAATAACCTCATCTCCATGTCCAATGCCCATGGCTTTTAAAGCTAGGTAAAGCGCATCGGTTCCAGACCCGACCCCTGCGCAGTACTTCGCATTGCAAAACCCGGCAAAAGCGTTTTCGAAAGCTTCTAATTTAGAGCCTTGAATAAAAGCAGATTCATCCAACACGCCTTGGATTGCCTGATGAATTTCTTGTCGAATACTTTGATATTGAGTTTTAAGGTCAACAAAGGGAATTTTCATGGAGATAGATTTGGATGAAAGAAGAGACTTCGCTATATTATTTGATAGAATAGCCGAAAGAATCAGTTTATTTGTAGTATCTCGGCTTGTATTTAAAGCACAATGTGCTCTTTTACGGAACAAAAATGAATAAACAGAATATTGATTATATCACCGGAGCAAGTATTTCACCGGAGAAAATATCTTGGATCGAAAAGTATGTTCCTCAAATACCGGGCGATGCTGTTGATATTGGATGTGGGGCTGGGCTTTATTCTACCTGGCTTGCACAACGGAAATGGCGTGTTCATGCTCTAGATATTAACGAACCACCTTCCCTTAAAAACGTTGATACAAGGGCGCATAATCTTGAAGAGGGCCTGCCGTTTCCTGACCGAAGTTTTGATTTAGTTCTTGCATGGGATATCATGGAACATGTGATTGGCGAAAAAAGGCTTTGGAGTGATATAGCTCGTGTGTTGCGTCCAGCAGGCATTTTTATCGGTTCTGTTCCCCATGCTTCTGATCAGCGGTTACATCCATACAATATTACTTTTAAACATCATATCGATAAAACCCATCAGCGTGAATATAACCCGAAAGATATTGAGGGACGGTCGCAGGCCGTTCAACTCGTGCCTAAAGCGATTGAATTAAAAGGTCCAGTTTCGCCCCAGGTAATTGCTGAATTTGTTTCTTTTAAGGCAATGCGGCGCCCGGTAGCTCTTTTAGTGGGTGCTGCTCGGCGAATAGGATTTTTAAATTTTGGCGAATTGCACTCGGATATTTTCTTTACGGTTGAAAAACCATCTGCTTTATCGTGAGCGTATCTTTTCCTTATTTCAGTCTTATTGTTCCAACGCGGAATGAAGAGAAGGATATCTTAAAAACTCTCTCTGCCATTTCTGCTAACGATTTTGGCGATTACGAAGTGTTTGTGGTAGATGCTTCTACAGATCGGACACCAGATATTATAAAAAATTTCGGCGACGCACGATTTCATCTTTTAACACAGAATAATCAAGATGGGCGTTGCGGCGCACGAAATCAGGGCATTCGAGCGGCTGGCGGAGAAGTGGTGATTATTTTAAACGCGGATGTGAATATTCCTTCCGATTTTCTTATAAGGCTAAAGAAGCATTATGATGAAGGAGCCGATTATGTAATTGTCGATTCGATGGTTGAAAACTATCAACATCCCTTTGGGGCAATGGTGGAAGCAGAGCATCATTATTTGTATCATTCTAATCGGGAAATTGTAAATTGGTGCGAAGGTTATTCTTGCAGGCGGCGATGTGCGTTGGAAGTGGGTCTTTTCCCAGAGGGGTTTGTAGTTCCTATTTGCGCAGGGGAAGATGCAGTATTTAGTGAACGTATTGCCAAAAGGTTTCGTCGCAAAGAAGATCCAAAATTAGTTGTAAAACATTCTGTGCCGGAGGATTTAAGTATTTTTTGGTCTCAGCGAATAGGTCGCGGTGAAGGTTGTAGCCAGCGTCAGCTTCTTCTTGAAAAATGGTCTTTTACGCGGACGTTTTTTGATGGCTTTTGGTGGTC
>CAZNSF010000186.1:0-7041 GCA_964575565.1 uncultured Verrucomicrobiota bacterium
TGAAGATGGTACCATTCATATTGTCTTCAATGGGGAAATTTATAATTTCATGGAATTACGGAGCCAGCTAGAGGCCAAAGGGCATCGCTTTAAAACAAATAGCGATACGGAAGTGATCCTTCACTTGTATGAAGAAAAAAACGAGCAATGCGTTGATTTTTTGCAAGGAATGTTTGCGATCGCAATCTATGATCATCGGGAAAATTCACTTTTTTTAGCCCGTGATCGTTTTGGTAAAAAACCATTAGTTTATTCAGAGACTTCTACAGGCTTTTATTTTGCTTCAGAGATTAACGCTTTGTTGCGATTAGCGGATGACAGTCGAGAAGTGAATTTAGCGGCTATAGATGCTTATCTTTCGCTCCATTATGTTCCTGGGTCTTATACTGCGTGGAAGAATATTCGTCGGCTCCCTGCCGCTTCTACGATGCTGGTCAGTGATGGTAAAACTGGTCCAGTATATCGTTATTGGCAATTAAACTGGTCTGGTTCTTCAAGTGAACGGTTTTCAGAGCATGAGGCTCTAGAAGGGTTTCGGGAGCGTTTTGAGGAAAGTGTGAGATTACGTATGGTTTCCGATGTGCCACTAGGTGCTTATTTAAGCGGAGGGATAGACTCGAGCGTGACTGTAGCCGCAATGACACGTCTAGGTGGAAAGGTAAAAACTTTCTGTATGGGATTTGAAGAATCTCGTTTTGACGAATCAAAATATGCTAGAGAAGTTAGTCGGTATCTTGGAACAGAGCATTACGAAATCCAAGCAGTTGCAGATTCATTAGATTGCCTAGATCCTCTGATTGATGTGTTAGGCGAGCCTTTTGCGGATCATTCGCTTTTACCGACTTTCTTGCTTTCCAGGTTTACACGGCAGCATGTGACTGTGGCATTATCGGGAGATGGAGGAGACGAGCTTTTTGGTGGATACAAACGTTATCGCCATCTTCAGCGAGCTGATTTTCTTAAGCGTTGGAGCATGGTTGAACCATGGTTGGCAATGAGTCGAAGTTTTTTTTGGATAGAACAGCGGCTTAACCCCACGCGGAACAAACTTCAATGGCCACGGTCTGCAGTAGATCAAATCCTTCGGCTTAACCCCTTGGAGCAATATATGCGCTTGATTGGTTGTTGGGGAGAAAAAGAGCAAACTGCTTTATGGAAACAAGAAGTTAAAGGGCATCTTGGGACATCATGGATTGAAAGCATATTTGCGATGCATGCATATCTTAAGGGATCGAACCGCTGGCAGGCTCTTGATATGGAAACTTATTTGATCGATGATATTCTTCGCAAAGTTGATACAGCTAGTATGGCTTGTTCATTGGAATGTCGGTGTCCATTATTAGATCAGAAGGTAGTGGAATTTACTGCAGCGCTTCCCACAAAATTTAAAGTACGGTGGAATGGTTGCGATAAATGGTTGTTAAAAAAACTTTATGCAAATCTTTTGCCTTTAGAACTATTCAAACGAGAAAAGAAAGGTTTTAGCATGCCCATCGGCCAATGGATGCGAAAACAATGGAAAGAAATTGTACGTGCTTCTATTGAAGGTTCTTGGACAGAATGGATGGAGAAATGTTATGATCGGAGAATCCTAAATCAACTTTGGCAGGAACACCAACAAGGTTGCCAAGATCATAGTGCGCGCTTGTGGGCGTGGTTTTTCCTTTTTCGTTGGAACGAACGTTTTAAACCTTCGATTTCGGAATCCGAAGGCAGATTGATTTGATTGTTTACTGCTGTAATAATTGCCGTAGGGGTATTCCTAAGCGCTTCTTATATTTTGTTGACTTAAGGGTAAATATTTTGTTGGAGTAATCCATTGTTGAAAGGAAAAGATGAAAACAAAATTGATTATCCAGTTAATGATAGCTGTGATAGTAGTAGTGTTCATAAAAGCAGATTTTCAGAAAAGTGGAATGATTGGTCAGGCATTTGCAGAGGATGATAAAAAGCCAAAAGACCAAAAGCCTGCCGATCAGCCTGCGGATCAGACAAGGCGTGATCCTCTTGAAATGTTTGCTTCAAATTTAAATTCTAAGGATAAAGCATTATTTGCAGCAGTTCTGAAAAAAGATCTAGCTGCAGTACAGGCTGCTGTAGACGATGGCGCTGATGTCAATGCGAAGGGGAATGGAAACACTACTGCCTTAATCCTCGCGGCTAAGAAAAGCCCTGATATTGTAAAATATTTATTAGAGAAAAAAGCCGATCCAAACATAACCAGTAATAACGGGATAACTGCTTTAGGGATAGCGAAAAAGAATAATCTAGAAGATGTTATAAAAATGTTGCTAGATGCTGGAGCTAAAGAATAATAGAAAAGTCGCTCTAGTTTGTTAGAAAACTACACAAATCAAAGGGGAGAAATGAAAATGAAGTTTATTATAAAATTAACAATGGTCGCACTGATATTTGGAGTATTTATAGGAGCAAGTACTTATAAAGATGGAATCATCTGCCAGGTGTTTGCAGGAGATGATAAAAAACCACAAGACCAAAAGCCTCAAGATCAGGGGAAGCCAGACCGCTTTCCAGATTTAAATCCTAAAGACAAAGCGCTTTTTGAAGCAGTGTTTAAAAAAGACCTTGCGGCTGTTCAGGCTGCTGTAGATGATGGCGCTGATGTAAATGCAAAAGCGCGTGGTGGCAATACCGCTTTAATCTTTGCAATAAAAGGTAGCCCTGATATCGCAAAGTATTTATTGGAAAAAAAGGCCGATCCGAATGTAATAAACGATAATGGAGTCACTGCTTTATCAATAGCGAAAAAGAATAATTTAGAGGATATGGTAAAATTACTAACGGATGCTGGGGCGACGAAATAAAAGAAGAACATTTTAGATAAATTTAAAAATACACTAACACATTAAAGGAAGGAAAAAATGAAAACGAAGCTTATTACAAAACTGATTATAGTCGTATTGGTATCTCTCCTAATGGGAGTGGGTGCTGACAAGGGCGGGGTTATTTCTCAACTCTTTGGCAAAGATAAGAAACAAGAAGGCGCTAAAAAGGAAGAAAAGATGCAGGAAGAAGCAAAAAAACCAGGAGCAGGGGACCCTTTTGCAGATCTAGATCCTAAGGATAAAGCACTATTTGATGCTATAAGAAAGAAAGATCTTACCGCCGTACAGGCTGCCTTAGATAGTGGCGCCAACGTAAATGCAAAAGCTAAAGGTGATATGGCGCCCATTGTTTTGGCGGGGGGTAGCACTGCAGACATCGTAAAGCTTTTAATAGAAAAGAAAGCTGATGTAAATGTAAAGACCGCGAAAGGTTTGACGGCTTTAACAGCAGCCAAGAAGAAAAATAGCCAGGAAATTATCGACTTGCTTACCGCAGCTGGAGAAAAAGAATAATAAAATTAATTATTCCAAGGGTTTTGGGATAGGCCACAAAAATTAGCCGTCTTGCCGAGACCAGTTGTAGGGTATTTTCTTGGTGTGTGCGGGGAGACGGAATTCGTCTGGATTTTTTGGGTCGTAGGGTTCAGTAACGGTATTAATGACAATGGCTTCAACCTCGCTAATGCATTTAAAACCGTGGAAAACGCCCGCTGGAATTTTCACGACAATGGGGTTGTATTCTCCAGCAAAAAATTCGTTAATACATCCTCGTGTAGGTGAGTTTTTGCGATCATCGTAACACACAATTTTCATCATCCCTTTCACTACACAAAAATTATCTTCTTGTTTGAGATGATAATGCCAGGCCTTTGTCACATACGGGTAAGCTGTAGTGAGGTAGACTTGCCCAAACTTGTTAAAGAAGGGTTCATTACGTTTTAAGATTTCCATAAGACACCCGCGTTCATCAGCATGAACCTTTAGGTGTTTAACTTGAACACCATGAATGGTTGGATTATAAGCCTTGGGTTTATTTTTTTTCACAAATAAAAATCAGATTCCTTCTTAGTTAATTCATGATAACCTTTTTGTCGAGCACGGATTTTTTTTAAACTATCGTTGATTAGAAAGTATCTCTTGAAGAGCTTTTGCTACTTCGTCTACCGATACCGCTTTCATGCAACGAAGATCAATGGGGCATTCTTTCCGATAACAAGGACTGCATAACACTTGGTGGCGAATAACATAATGACCCTGTCCTAGTGGACCGGTATGTTTCGGTTCTGTGGAGCCAAAGATAGCTACCACACGTGTTCCAACTGCAGCAGCTAAATGCATGGGACCTGAATCATTACAAACAACGGCTTGGGCTTGGGCTAACATCGCTGCTAGTTGGTTTAATGTTAAACGACCTGTCCAGTCTTCAATTCCATTATCTATTTGAGTAGTAAGTTGAGCATTTCGTTCAATTTCGTTGGAATTACCAATTAAGTACCAGTGCTCATTTGGAAAATGTTTAACTAGTTCAACAAATCGTTCTGCTAACCACCGTTTTGCAGAGCCGTGAGCAGCGCCTGGATGAAGAACAATATAGGGTCTTGGACTTTTCTTATCGACCTTTACTTTTAAAGAAGGAATTTCGTTTTTAATTTCAGCTCCACACCATCGTGCAAGGCCGCAAAAATCTTTTACTTCATGTTCATGGAAACCAGCACGGAAGTTTTCTGGACAAACGGCTGTTAATAACCGCCGACGATAGTGGCCTGCATACCCTTGGCGCCTTGGAATTCTAAGGTAGCAAGCTTCTAAAGCGCTCCGTAACGAATTAGGCAAAAGAATGGCAGCGTCCCATCGTCTTCCATGTACTTCACGAATCGAGGTTATCACGTCATCTGCCTCTTTCTGTTCCTTCCAAAAATCAGTAAGTTTTGCTGGAGTAAGAATTGTTAGATGAATATCAGGCCTGGCAGTTCGAATCGCATGCACCGCAGGGATCGCAAGAACAGCGTCGCCCAACCAATTAGGAGAACGTAAAAGAACGCGAAAAGGTTGAAGCTGTGCTTTTGGTGGAACATAAACACCTCGGCGATAGCCCTTCAAAAGGAAATTTGGCGAAGGTGTTTTCCAGCGATCATGTAACCAAAACCAATTAGTAGGATCGTGCCTAATAACTTCCTCTAGGCGCTGATGGATTTCCATCATGATTTCTCCATCAGAACGACTCGAAGTTAGAACTGGGGAAGCGAATTCCATACGCCAACGGGGGAAAGGGTCGTTTGTGTCCTTTGGAACATTTGTGCAAAATACGGGAATGACCGTTGCCCCTGTACGTCGAGCCAAGAGCGCAGGTAAAGGAGTAGTAGAGGCAAGCCGTCTAAAAAAAGGGAGCCACATTCCATGATCGCCCGCGTGTTGATCCACGAATACTCCAATAACTTGGCCTTGCCGCAGATATTTAATGATTTCTGTAAAGCCATGATGACGATTTATTGGTCTTACACCACGGCAGCTACGCCATTCGGCAACCATTTGATTGAGATATGGATTTTTGAGTGGCTGGTAGATAGTAGAAAATTTTACATTGGAAATATACGGAGCGATTTGAGAGAGAATTTCCCAGTTTCCAAGATGAAACATCGCAAGAATAACCCCTTTCCCTTTTGCAACTGCAGGCAGAAGATGCGCTTCAACTCCTATAACCTCAAAAAACTTTTGGATTTCAGTGGGGTCGCGTTTCGCCATCCAGGCAAAAGTAAAAATATTTTCGATCAAATGCATAAAACTTTTGCGTACTGTCTTTGCAGAGGATTTTTCGCCAAAAGCAATTTCCAGATTTTGCAGTGCTAAACGTTTGTGTGCGCTATCGAGATAGCATCCTAGGAAGCCGATGCAGCGGGCTAGCTTTAAGAGAAAAGGGAGAGGAAGTGCTCCAATTACCTTAAAGACGATTTTAGTGAAAACAAATACGAGATACGCAATCATCAAAGTTCCTTGCACCATTTAAGATTTCAATTTCCACACGCAAAAAATAGATTGGCACATCTACACGATCCATCTTTGGAAAACGTACTGCATCTTTTTCCGTAGTGATAATCACTTCTACATACCGCCGGTGGCTTCGGTTAATCATGTTTAGGATTTCTTGTTGGGTAAAACGGTGATGGTCAGCATATTGCTTGGAATAAATAAGCTCGCCTCCCAATTTGATCAGGCTTTGTTCAAACCCATCCGGCATGGCAATTCCACAAATAGAGGCAATTTTTTTACCTCGAATGAAGTTTAATGGCTGACGATCATCTAAATCGTACACACTCCGGAAGTAAAGTGGTCTATGACCGCATTCAATAATTTCCGCTCGGGCATTGTATTGGCGAATGAGCTGCTTCAGATCTTCGTTCCCCGTACCATTTGATTTAGTAATAAAAATATAATCTGCACGTTTTAAGTTTTTTCGAGGTTCACGCAAAGTCCCTCTCGGTAAAAGGTAATTGTTGCCAAAGGGGTTAGTACAATCAATCAGCACTAAGTTAAGTTTGCTTTTTAAAGAAAGATATTGAAATCCATCGTCTAGTAGAAGGGTATCTATGCCAAGTTTTTCAATGGCATAACGACCACTTTTAACACGGTCTTTATCTACCAAAACCACCACGTCTTTTAGATTTGTGGCAAGCATGTAAGGTTCATCGCCGGCAGTAGCAGAATCTAATAGCAATTCCTGACCATTGGATACCACACGAGGTTCATCGGCCTCTTTGCGAAAGGTTAATCGTTGCCAAAGTCGTTGCAAAATAGGTTTTTGTTCGCTCTTGTAACCACGACTCAAAATAGCCACACGACGACCTCGCTCCTGAAGAGCCCTTGCAATTTTTTCTACTACAGGAGTTTTACCTGTGCCCCCCACGGTAAGGTTGCCTACACTAATGACTAGGCAGCCTAATGTACGATCTCTAAAAATGCGCTTTCGGTATAGAAACAGTCGGATTTGTACTAAAACTGCAAAAATCTTGGAAAAGACATACAGTAAAGCGCGAAACAAAGCAGCGCGCTTTCCACGGCGCTTTTCGTAAATAACTTCTACAGCGAACTGTTCCAAATTTTCCAACCAGGTTTTTAATCGGCTCTCGGGCATCCTTTAAACATGCCAAGGGATTGCAAAGGTTGGAAGTTGAAAGTTTAAGGTAAAAGAAATAGCCCG
>CAZNSF010000187.1:0-3974 GCA_964575565.1 uncultured Verrucomicrobiota bacterium
AAAAGGGCGTCCGGTTTTTGTCGAAGGCCGCCTTCAATTTGAAAGCTGGGAGAAGAATGGGGAGAAACGCACAAACTTAAAAGTGCATTGTGAACGCTTACAATTTTTGGGATCACCAGCCGGTCGTGCATCGGGGACAGAGGCTCCAGCTAAAGAGGAATCATCCTCTCTCGCAGGTTCACCCTCCTCTAAAGAAGGTCCCAGCGAACCTGACTTAGAAAATGATGATATTCCATTTTAAGTGTTAAGATAGCTACGGCATGTTAGTATTACAGATGTTTTAAGTTTCTATTTTTAATTTTCTATTTTCCTTCTATGTCAACTCAACTTATTCTTACTTCTAATGTTCATGGTTTAGGGGCCGAAGGGGACCAGGTCGTTGTCTCCGATGGATACGCTAGGAATTTTTTGATTCCCCAAAGTATGGCGATGATCGCTACCCCTTCTGCAATGCGTAGGATCGAATCGTTGAAAGTACTCCGCACGGAACGTGAACGCAAAGAACTGGAGCAAGCCCAGGAAGTTGCCAGTAAAATTTCAAAATTAAATAGCACAGTCGAACTCCAAGTAGGTGAAAGTGGCAAGGCTTTTGGAGCAATTACAAGTTCGGATATTGCAAATGCCTTGGCTTCTTGCGGCTTTAAGATGGATCGCAAAGCAGTGCTCTTGGATGAACCGATTAAGAAGAGCGGTACTTTTGATATTCCAATCCGAATCCATTCCCAAGTAACGGCCACGTTTAAATTAACAGTAGTTTCTCCTAATCTGCCGATTGCACCCACTGCACACGAGTCGAAAGAGCAGTCGATACAGCCTCGAAGAGTCTCGCAAAAAGCCAAGACTTTAAAAAGGAAATCATAGATTTTAGTTTCTTCGCCATGCCCACGACAGAAATTGCCGCTCGCATGATGCCTCAGAGCGGAGAAGCAGAAATAGCCGTTCTTGGCTCAATTTTGCTTAGTCCTAATGAAACTCTCGATCGTTGCATCGAATTGCTTTCGCCCGAGCACTTTTATCAACGAAGCCACCAAATTATTTTTTCGACCATTTGCACGATGCGCGGGAAAAATGAACCCATTGATGCCGTGACGGTCACTACCCGTTTGCAAGATATTGGCAAGCTCGAAGAGGTGGGTGGCGCTTATTATTTAAGCAAGCTTTCTGTAGCATTTCCGACAGCGGCGCATAGCGAATTCTATATTAATATTCTTAAGGAAAAATATTTATTTCGATGTCTGATCGAGGTTTCAACCTTAGCCATTCAAAGAGCTTATAATTCTCAAGATGATGTGGATAAGGTAATGGATCAGGTCGAGACTGAAATTCTTAAAATCTGTGAAGGGAATATTCGTAAAGAGATAGAGTCCATTAAAGAAATTACGGATCGGGTGGTATCCAAAGTAGGGGAAAGCCAAGAGAACCGTGGTAAACTGCCAGGTCTTTCGTGGGGCTTCCGCGATCTCAATAAACTTACCTTCGGTCTGCGCCCGGCGGAAATGATTGTTATTGCGGCGCGTCCCGGCATTGGCAAAACTTCTTTAGCTTTAAATATCGCTGAAAGATTGGTGTTGGAAGAAAAAATTCCGGCCGGTGTATTTAGTTTGGAAATGACATCGGATCAATTGGCTCTGCGTATGGCATGCTCGAAAGCTCAAGTGAACATGTGGAATCTTTATCATGGCGGTGTTTCAGAAAAAAGCCTTCAAGAATTTGTACGAGCAGCAGGGATGATTGGAAATTCGCCGCTTTATATTGTGGATACACCTCAAATTAGTATCGCACAACTTCGCGCCTCTGCTCGGCGTTTAAAGACTCGCTTTGGCATTCAAGTGCTTATTGTTGATTATTTGCAATTGATGATCGGCAATAGTATGGGGCGTAATGATAACCGTGAACGCGAAGTAGCAATGATTTCGGGTGGTATCAAAGCGCTAGCGAAAGATCTTAATATTCCGATCATTGTCTTAAGCCAATTAAATCGTCAGGTAGAGAGAGAAGATGGCAGACCAAGGTTATCTAACTTACGTGAATCCGGCGCTATTGAACAAGATGCCGATATCGTTTGTCTTTTAACGCGCAAAGATGCTTACGATGAAGATAGCGGTGTATCTAAAAAATCAATCGAAGCAGATATCATTATCGCAAAAAACCGAAATGGACCGGTTGGTGAAATAAAGTTGACTTTCTTCCCCGAATATACTCGATTTGAAGACTTTAGCGGATTGAACGATGTATAACCCCTTTATGTTAAATACCTTAGGAAAGAAAATAACACGTTTGTCAACCTTGATAGCGTATGTTTTAGTTGCTTTCACAATTTTGGCCCAAGATCCTCCTCTTGAGTCTGATAGAAAAGTTATTGCTACAACGGAAGAGGCAGCAAAGCCCAAAGAGTATGGGGCTATTGTTCGCGAAATTGAAATTCGTTTTGCTGGTGCAAAAACGACAGATGAGAAGGTTGTTTTAGCTAAATTGCGTACCAAAGTAGGTGAGCCATTTACCCAGAGCGATTCGGATGATGATGTGCGCTCGCTTTATGCATCCAACCTTTTTTCAAATGTTCGAATTCTTGCAGAGCCTGCTGTGGATGGAATTAAAGTAGTGGTAATTGTTCAAGGTAAGCCCAAGCTTAAAGAAGTTGTTTTCGAAGGGAACACCCATCAATCTACGGGACGCCTCCAAAAGCAAATCAAAATGAAGCCCGGAGAAGTTTTAAAGGAAATGCAGGTATCCGATGATGCCCTTTCGCTTGTTGAGTTCTACCAAGATAAGGGTTACAAAGACGTGAAAGTTTCTTTCGAAATTATGCCAGATGAGCTCACCGGTCAAAGTGTGGCCAAGTTTATCATCAAAGAGGGGCCTTATGTTGAAATTAAGCGTGTAGATTTTGAGGGAAACAAGACCTTTACAGATAAAATCTTGCGAAAAAAAATCGAGACTCTTAATTACAGTTGGTACGAGTGGCTTTTCTCATGGCTTTCAAAGAAGAAATTTTTTAAGGGAACAACGATCGAAGAAGATAAGCAGAAGTTAGTCGATTTTTATCGTTCGGAAGGATACATCGATGCTGAAGTTAAAGATGTAAAGTACGATTATCCAGCTCCAGAAGAAATGACCATCACTTTTTTTATTTTTGAAGGGAATCAATATAAGATTGGAACCTTTACGGTTGGTGGCAATCGACTTTTTACTAATGCAGAAATCGAGAAGAAACTTAATATGAAAACGGGAGACCTTTTTACACCAAATGGTCTTCAGAAAGATATTAAGGCAATTGAGGATATATATGGAGCAAAAGGATATATCGATACCGTAGTGAGGCCAGTCCGAGTGCCTAATGTTAAAACGGGTACCATGGATGTTTCCTTGGAAATTCGAGAGGGAGATTTGGCTTATATTGATCTTATCGAAATTCGCGGGAATGAAAAAACCAAAGATAAGGTTATTCGGAGAGAATTGGCGGTTACGCCAGGAGAAATTTATGACACCGTAAAAATCGAGGCTTCCAAGAAACGATTGGAAAATCTTGGATATTTTACAGATTCCCAAGGTAAGCATCATGTTTCTACGAGATCGGAAGATACCGATGTTCCTAACCGTAAAAATTTAATTATTTCTGTTGAAGAACAACGCACAGGGTCTATTACTTTTGGGGCAGGTTTTAGTTCTGTAGATTCCATTCTTGGGTTTGTGGAAGTTACACAAGGGAATTTTGATATCGCTAAACCGCCTTCTTTTGTGGGTGCAGGGCAAAAAGCCAGGGTTCGCGCCCAATTTGGTGCCCGCCGGCAGGATTACAGTATTTCATTTGTAGAGCCTTGGTTTCTTAATAAACCGTTATCTGTGGGCGCCGATTTGTTTTATAATGAAGCAAGTTATTATAGCGCGCTCTACGATCAGAGGAACTACGGGTTTGATATTCCTGTAGTTAAAGCCTTGGGCGATAATTCTAATAAACTAGGGGTTACCTATAG
>CAZNSF010000188.1:0-4559 GCA_964575565.1 uncultured Verrucomicrobiota bacterium
GTTTCATGATTAGGGTTGATCGCAAGCGCTTTCTCAAAACATTCCAAAGCAGCTATTGTTTTGCCCTGCTCGGCTAAAGCATTGCCGAGATTATGGTAAGTAGCAGCAAGCTTTGGATTAAGTTGAAGCGCCATGGAATATTGTTGGATGGCCTCATCCAGTTTGCCTTGTCCAGCCAAAGATACACCGATGTTATTGTAGGCAAATTCGAACGTTGGCTGAATTTGCAATGCTCTTTTATAATGCCCAATCGCTTCCTCGCTTTTGCCCTGATTTTCTAATGCAACTCCCAGATTAAATTCTACCTGCGCAAAATAAGGATTGTTCTGTAGCACATGTTGATAGTTTTGGATGGCGCCTCCTAAATCACCTTTTCTAACTAACATCAGTCCTAGTTGGTTACGCATATAATTGTTATCAACTATGCTAAGCGTATGCTCCAAAAGGGTAATATAATCCCGCCAGTAATCTACTTGGAACCAACTGGTTACCATGAAAGGCACTAAAACGATGCCTGCGCTTATTTGTAAGCCCACTTTAGAGCAACGCCATCTTGCGATCAATTCCGGCAGACCCCAGCTAACCATGATAAAAATTCCGATGAGCGGAAAGTAAGTAAAGCGATCTGCGCGCGCAATCCCTCTAATGCCAAGAGTTGGTGTCAACGTTCCTAAAAACCATAGCCATCCTACCCACAAATAAGGGCAAGATTTTCTCTTACGAATCACCCAAACCGTTAGAGAGATCAAAAATAAACCTGACCCCATTATTTTCCAGAAAGGCAATGTGTTGCCGGGGTGCGTATACCAAAGGGCTAAGTTCGTAGGCCAAATGGTTTTCAAAAGGTAAGTTACATAAGCCACAGGCGCGTTGGTGGCGCAATCTATCCATGAAGTATAGTGGATATGCTCCGACTGTCTAAGGAGGGCGAGATAACACGAAATGACCGAAAGTCCGAAAAGTGGAATTTTTTCTTTCCAAAGACAACCCCATTGCCGTCGACTACCGTTTGGATCTGCTCGGCGCAAAGGCCACCGATCCAGTAATAACAATACAAATGGCAAAGTGATAGCCATCGGTTTAGCCATTAAACTACAAGCGAACATTAAAATGGTAACCCAATACCAATTCCACTTTTGTAAAGCTGCGTATCGATGGTAAGCCCAAATCGTAAGTAACGAAAATAATCCGCTTAATAGATCTTTGCGTTCCGTGATCCAAACTACCGATTCGACATGCTGCGGATGGATTGCAAAAAGCGCGGCTACAAAGAAACTCCGCCCTATAAAACCTGTCATCCGATACATCAGGTAAAAAAGTAAAAGTGAATTTATAATGTGAAAAATGAGATTCATGAAATGATGCATCGAAGCATTGAGGCCAAAACATTCGATATCAAAGATGTGCGATAAAATGGTAATTGGCTGCCAGTAATCAGCATTGGGAGAGTCCGAGGTAAGATCCGCGGAGAACGCCCATTGGATAGACCTCCATGTAAATCCCTCTTGAATATGGGGATTTTCCGAAACAAAGATATCGTCATCGAGATTAATAAAACCACACTGGCGAACCTGCCAAAATGCAAGAAGAGTTATCCCGATTAACCCAAAGCGCGCCAAGTTCTGATAGGAAATTCCAAAAAAACTTTTTGTTG
This sequence comes from uncultured Verrucomicrobiota bacterium, assembly GCA_964575565.1. Classification (GTDB taxonomy): domain Bacteria; phylum Verrucomicrobiota; class Verrucomicrobiia; order JABWAM01; family JABWAM01; genus CAZNSF01. Next base: position 1,655 of record CAZNSF010000188.1, read on the forward strand.
ATGGCAAAAGCATTTTTTAAAAATCCATTAAACTATTGGTAATCTTGTGGCATCAACAAGCGCTTGTACCCATATAACCTTAATGGTAACACGAAAATAAAGTTGCGACCATCCAGTTCTTTAATGAATTTTCAAGATCCATCAACTAAAGAAAACCGTATCTCGAGGGGTTGGCTCAGCCGAACTGTTTGAGATTATTGGCTCGCTTCTTTTTTTAGCGATTGCTCGCACGAAATTGCTACTACGGTAATGCCTGCTTTTCTTACTGCCATGGGAGTGGCTGCGGAATGGTTAGGATGGATCGAAGGTGTCTCGGATGGATTATCGAGTTTTTCTAAGATGGCTTCAGGTTATTATACGGATCGTCTCCAACGTCAAAAACCAATTGCCATTGGCGGGATTTGTATAGCGGTTGAAGAAAACTCCTCGAAGATTCTCTTTGCGCAGAACTGGTAAGCCAAGAGCATCATAGTATGGCCTTTGGAACTTTAGCTACGGTTAATGGAATTGGAGATTTTCTTTCTAGCGCAGTCGTTGGTTCTCTTTGGACACTTTTTGGCGTTCCCATCGCATTTACTTATAGCGCCATCCTTTTTATGCTAGGAAGCGTGCTTTTATTACGAACACGTGCAAGTAAAGTGGAATAAAGAGATTTACTTTAGTACTCAAAATCCTATTCATCCTTGGCATAAACAAATTGATTACCGAGATCTTGATTCTTATCTCCCAATTCTGCATTCTGTAGACCGAAGTTGCCCGAGTGGTGGAATGGCAGACACACAGGACTTAAAATTCGCCCTTCGCTTTTTTCAGTTAGTTTCAATAAGTCTCTAAAAGTTCTTGCAAGTTACTTAAAATCAATCAGTTGTTTTCAAAAAACTGTTGCTAATTATTTCTTCGCATTTCCCGGTTTTTCAGGGGGTTCAGGTGCGAAAAGGGTATCCGAAAGGGTAACATCAGACGCACTGGACTTCGTAACAAAATGCGTCTCAGTCAGAATGCATTTGCTTGTGGAAAAACAAGTCTTATGAAAATTCTTCGACAAGATCGCAGCGTATTTAATTGTATTTTCGTTCACTCCGAACTGGATGATTTAGGACTTGATCCACACGAGTTTCGAATTTACGCCCATCTTGCTCGAAGAGCCAACGGCAAGACTAAAGCATGGCCTGGAATCACTTCCATGAGCGAATCCTGCCGAATGAAACGTAATACAGTTATTCGTGTCATCAGACAGCTCGAAGAACGTAGATTGATTCGCGTCATCCGAAAATCCGGTGGATTAAGTGAGTATCTTCTCACATCACCCTCTGAATGGAAAAAAAACTCTGAAATCAGTACCTCATCAGATACCAGTATCCCGAATGGTACTGGTACCGGATTAGATACCGGTATCTCAAACGGCACCGGTTCCGTTTTGGATACGGGAGCAGTATCCCAAAGGACATTACCACCAGTACCGTTTGGGATACTGAAAGGTAATCCATCTGAAGGTAATCCATTGAAGGATAACACGGCGGATGGCCTGTCGGCCTCCCGCGATGTTGTTCAACAAATTGATTCAGTACGTGATGGCAACCGTTCTCAAAATAATCACACCAAGTCATCGCAATCTCCCATTAAACGAAAAGCCTATGCCATTGCCGAACTCCTGCAATTTCAGCATTGGGATAACTGCAAAGTCTCGTTTGTCAAAGAGACAGCAAGAGCTTATGCGGAAAAAGCATTACGAGATGGACATGATGAACAAATTATCCTCAAAGCTTACGAGATAGCTCTACGATACTGTCATGGTGTAGTCACCGATGGAATCTGCCGCGATAAGCGTCGGCAACACGAGAAAGCAAGTCCCGCTCTTACCGTCTGGCTTGCACATCAACGCCTAAGCGGTGATCCACGAACTATTGAACAACGCTGGCAAGAGATCATCAGCAAACTTACTGCTGAAAAACAAAAGATTCATCGAGAGATCACTGAAAAATCTCCGGAGATCAACGCATGGTTTTCCAACAAAACCGACAGAGGTATGAACATGAATAGCTCTGTGTCATCACATGAAACTGAACCGCATACCGTTACAGCATGAAACCAAGTTCTTCCCTTTCAATTTTAGGACAAAATTTATGAATGACATAACCATTATACCATCATCCAGCACAGGTGAACCCCATGACACCAAGCGAAAATGGATTACCATACAACTAACTCTTTCACGGAAAAACTATCAACGGGTCAAGGAACAACTCAATGAGCTATCCGAACAAACTGGCATTGACTTTCCCATTTCGAAATTTGCGACACGAACCTTTCTTCACTATTGGAAAACCGAGTTTGAGCAAGCCCGCAAGTCCTTTGAAAAGTATGCGCAGCCCCAGGAATGAACTATGACGAACAACCGTCGAATCCTATGAATATTGACCCTTCACTCAACCGACAAACAACATGGACTGAACATGGTCAAAAAATGACGAATTTCCAAACGCAGGATAGTCGAAGGGATGCTTCGACTGGCACAAGTGGCACCAAGCATTGCGCGAATAAACTCACTCCATGATTATCGAAGAACAAAAAGCGGATAGAGGTATCAAGCGGATTCAGCTCCGGATCAGCGAAACTGTCCGCGCGGAATTGGCCTACACTCGCCGTCAATCGGGTTATCGAAGCTGGGACGATTTCTATCAGGCTATGCTTAAGCAATCGAATAAACTTCCCAACATATCTCAATTATCCCAATCCCGCCACGAGCTGCAAGACATCCAACAAAAGTTCAACGAACTTATATCTCAAGGCAGCATCATCCATGGTTTACTAGAACATCAGAAAGAGGTTTTAGAGTCCATGCGGCACGAACAGTCGCATATTTTTGAAATGTTCAATCGTTTCAACGCGCTTCTTGCGCTGGTGA
>CAZNSF010000189.1:0-5481 GCA_964575565.1 uncultured Verrucomicrobiota bacterium
ATAAACTTCTAAAGCATGAATCGTGGGAGTGCAAATAGGGCACGCGTAGATAAAGTGGAAATAGCCCTCCTTCTCTCTCTTTAATAGAATCTGCGAGACGTCCTCAATCGAGAGACCATCCTCAAAACATCCTTCCAGGACCGCGTAAAAAATAAACCGATGCGTGTCATCATAAAAGCGATGTGTATCGAACTGAATAACCGTGGGTTCCTCCGCAGCAGCAGGACTCCACGTAAGGCGAATAACAATAGCTAAAAGCGTGATCAGGTTTTTCATAAATTTTTCCTGTTAAAGATTAGTGAGATGTGCTGATGAGACTGGTCATGCCGTCGTTCTCTAACGCCGTATAAGTATCCTTAGGAACCAGCCCTAGCCATGGATCGGAACTGGGTGTAAGAAAAAGTTCGGTATAAACTTTTTCGTTTAAGGCTTCGATGCTACTCGTAGCTGTTCTATTGATAAACCACTCGTGAATTTTGCGGTGGAATACATATTCATTGCGAACGGTATCTTCGGAAATGGATCGCTCAAAATTACGCATCATCCGTAATAACGGGTTTTCTACAGCAACCTTGGTCATGGCAAGACGCGAAGCGTCCCAAGCATTAGGATTTTTGCTGGCAATCAAGGTTACGCTCCCGGCATCAAGTTGGACATCTTCCGTATGGAGTTGGGCGATTTTAGCCCAAGTAGCATCATCAATTACCTTCCCTAACTCTTCCTTGTCACCCCACCTTTCTCCTCCCCTTACTAAGGGGAGGATGGGAGGGGTCTTGTAGGATGAAGCGATGGGAGATTTTCCAGCTATTCCTTTAGTTAAATCAGTGTCATTTCCAATCTTCGCCACATCTGATTTCCAGTTTTCCGAGATAGCTGCTAGACGAGCTGTATGATATTGGCTCAAAAAAATTTCGCGTTCTTTAACTGTTTGAATAGCATATTCCTTTGCTACTTTTTCTGCCTCGGCTATTCCGCGTAAAAACGCTTTCGCCCCATACAAACCCGGTAAAGCATCGATAGGATGCCCATCCGCATCCAAAACATAGTGAATACTATTGCCGGTAATGGTTTGCTCAAGCTTTCGTCCATCACCAAAATCAATTGTTACTTTCGGCACAGGTCGTACGGATTCCCAATGTAGGATAAAGTGATCGCGCAAATATTTGGATACTTCGGCATTAGAGTAAAGCGTGGTGCGAAAGAAACGGCTATTAGTACAACTAAACTCTTCATTCAATTTGCCCAAGAGCCGTAGGGAAAGAATAGGTTTGTCACTGGTTTTAGCCGCCGCTTTTGCCTCATTAAAATCTGTGTACCAATATAAATACGAGGCGTAACAATCACGCTGCTGACCTACCGTATCAAGCACGGCTTTAAGACGATTAAGCTTAGCGCTATCTTCACCACTGGTTTTCGAAAGAAGCGGTTGTGGTTTTAGTAGATCCGCATAATAGTTGAATAATATTTCTAAGCCCTCTGGCCCTTTAGTCCGGAGGGTAGCGATTGCACGGGCAGCTTCTTCTTGATTTTCGGATACCGCTTGCTTAGCGAGTGTTTCTAAGGAGAGAGTTTCTCTTGTATCACGATCTGTATACGAAGCTTCCTGTGCAGGAAGATTCATACCAAGGATCCATACAAGACCAATAGAGAGAAGAATGATAGTTGTTTTCATGTCTCAACTATCGCTCGAATCGCTACCCAAATTGTCAGGCAAAAGTAAAAGATTTGTAAAAAATTTGTAAGAATAAGAAAGGACCTCCCTAGAACACCTTGATAATTGCGACCTAAAGTTTTAGAGTCTCTGCCTTTATCTCGTTGTAAAAAGAACTTATGCGCATTCTTCTTGTTAGCACCACAGCGATTGGCGATACGGTAATGGCTACACCGTTTATTCGGGCGGTTCGCAAACAATATCCGGAAGCGCATATCACCATCTTTGCCCATCAGAAAAGGATGGCTGTTCTAGAAAATAATCCGCACTTTAATTTTCTTCTGCCTTACTACGGTAAAGGTAAAAAACTATTTCGAACTTTATCTGCATTACGAAAAAGTAATTTTGATCTGGCGATTGTTCTCCATGCCAATGACCCAGATATTGTTCCCTTGGTAAGGTGGAGTGGCGCACCACAGCGCGTGGGCTGGGGCGAAAGTAAATGGGCAAAGCTTTTTACCTATACGATCCATCGCACCGATCCACCGGAACATTTTATGTTCCATAAAAAGCGTTTGCTCGAATCGATCGGGATTCCGGTCAAGGATTTGCACACAGAAATCTTTTTTAAACCGGAAGATGAGCTTCCTTTCCATCGCGATATAAGACCCTGGCTAAAAAAGGCATCAGCCAAAGATGGTTATGTGGTTATGCACACCGGAGGAACGAACCCGCAAAAGTGGTGGCCGCTTGATGGTTTCTTCAGCATGGCTCAACATATTTTTGAAAAGCAAGGTCTCCCCACTATCTTTATCGGTGATAATGATTCTTTAGCCGCCCTATCCAGTCATAAACAATTTGATTCTACCCGACATTTTGCTGCTAAAGATTGTACGATTCGGCAAAGCGCATTTATCATCAAGCAAGCGCACAAAATGCTTACGACAGATTCTGGGCCGATGCATTTGGCTTTTGCTGTTGGTTGCCCAACCTTAAGTCTTTTTGGGCTGACCCATCCATCGATCCACGGTCCTTGTTTTGATCTAAACCTTCACCGAGCGATTCGTCATCACCCCCTCTCTTCGCTAACATTAGAAGAAGTGATTCAGGCGTGGGAATGATAGATAAGATCGCTTCGCGCAAAGTCGCTAAGATGCAAAGTTGTGAAAACCTTTTCGAACTGGCTGACCATTTATTATATGAAACCAAATACTCCCACGAAAATCATATATTTCATGGTCATGGAACACAGTGAGTTAAGATTCATATAAACAAATAAGAAAATTTATCTACAACAACTCTTTCATCAAAGCCTTGCCTGCTTCCGCAGAAATACCCAGTGGACGATAAGCTAGCGGACCGCCTTGATCAAGAATCGGCTCTAATTGATGGAGGGCAGGTAAATCGGTGCGTTTCCAAAAAAGGCCAATCGGAATTTCTTCGCCCCATTGAAAACCTTTTTTGATCGCCGCGTGGAAATCTGTTGGATCATACCCTTGTTCTTCTAAAATTTTGATCCGCTGGTTAAACCATGGATAGGTATTGTCCTTATTATAAGTTACACATGGACTAAAAATATCAATCAACGCAAAACCTTTATGGAGAATGCCGCCTTTAATAAGCTCCACCAAATGTTTTTGTTTACCGCTAAATCCACGGGCCACATAAGTAGCACCGCCAATAATAGCCATGGGGATAGGATTAATGGGATTTTCGATGCTTCCGAATGGGGTGCTTTTTGTCTTCATGCCTTTTACGCTTGTTGGCGAAACTTGCCCCGTCGTTAAGCCATAAATCTGGTTATCCATTACAATATAGGTGAGATCCATATTCCGTCGCATCGTATGCACAAAGTGATTGCCGCCAATTCCATAGCCATCGCCATCACCACCCGTGGCAATCACAGTTAATTCGTGATTTGCCAATTTGAGGCCCGTAGCAACCGCTAATCCACGACCATGGAGTGTATGCATGCCGTAAGCATTTACATAGCCTGGTAAATTCGATGAGCAGCCAATACCGCTAACCACAGCAACCTTATGCGGCTCCAGCCCGAGCTCACCAAGAGCCGTTTGCAAAGCAGAAAGCACCGAAAAATCACCGCAGCCTGGGCACCAATCGGGATGAACTTTCCCCTTATAGTCTTTTGCGGAAATTCCTTCCGTTTTTGTTTCTGTTTTGGGTGGAACTTCGAGGGTAGTAGTACTCATAAAATTTAAACCATGATTTCGTGGACGGGCACAGAGAGATCCGTTTTGCCTGCAAGTTGTTCTTTAACACTTTCAACAATATGATGCGGCATAAAGGGTTCTCCATCGTATTTCCGGATATGCCCATGGGCTTGGAACCCTGTCTCGGCGCGTAGATAACGCGCAAATTGCCCGCTATAATTATTTTCGACAATAATCACTTTTTTGCTCTTCGAAAGAATATTGGTGATTTCTTTCGCATGCAATGGAACCAGCCATTTAATTTGAAGTTGGCTAGCCACAATACCTTCTTCGGCAGCCAGCTTTTCAATCGCCTCTAGAATCACGCCGTCGGTTGATCCCCAACCTACCAGAGTTACTTGGGCATTTGCTGGCCCTACAAGTTTCGGTGGAGGGATTTTGGCGAGCACGCCGTCCATCTTACGCATGCGTTTCTCATGCATCATCCGCCGTTTGTGCGGATTGGTAAATTCATCGCTGATGATCACACTATCCTCATCATGTTCATCGGTGGGCGCTATGTGAAGATGCCCGGGCACCCCAGGCACTGCACGAGGGGAAATACCGCTTGGAGTATTTTTGTAACGCAAATAAGTGTTGTCGTTATAACCGCCGTAAGGATTGCTGCCATTCCCATTTGGGAAAATCATTTCTCCACGATCAATCTTTGGATTCCAATTAAATTCCTCTGGAGGAACAGAAGCTCTCCCTTCTGAAACTAAAAGGTCGCTTAACACAATTCCTGGACATTGAAACTTATCTACAAGATTGAAAAGTTCAGGGATCACATGGAAACAATCTGCAATCGAAGTTGGCGCCATAATGATCCGCGGATAATCACCCTGGCCCGCACCAAGCACCTGCCAGAGATCGCCTTGTTCGGTTTTGGTTGGCACTCCCGTGGCGGGTCCTGCTCGTTGAACATTAATACAAACAACGGGCACTTCGATCATCGCTGCCATACCAAGAGCTTCGGTCATCAGCGCGAAACCGCCGCCTGAAGTTGCGCACATTGCTCGGCAACCTGCATGGGCAGCACCAATGGCCATATTGATAACCCCGATTTCGTCCTCAACTTGTCGAACCATAATTCCTAATTGACGCGCGTATTTTGCCATCCACATTAAAACACCTGTAGAAGGACTCATAGGATAAGCCGCATAAAATTTAACACCCGCAGCCGCTCCACCCATCGCAAGCGCATCGTTACCGGCTAGAACCGCTAATCCTTTACCAAGATTAGGGAGTGGCTCAGGAAATGGCTTAAAATTGCTCGCTGCATAATCATAGCCGGCCTTGGCTACACCCACATTCTCAGCAATAACGGCATCGCCCTTCTTCTTAAATTGAATCGCCAAAATATCTTCCAATACTTTGAACTCAACCCCGAGCATTTGCAAAAGAGAACCCAAGGCGATGGTATTGATATTTAATTTATTCGTGCTTTTCCCGGAAAGTGTCTTCACAGGCAAACCGCATATATGAACGCCTTTGGCGGGATTTTCGGGTTTTACCTTATCAGAATCAAAAAACACATAAGAGCCTGCTCCCATAAGTTTGAGATGACGATTTATCGTATCTTGATTGAGAGCAACGAGGGCATCGAGTTTGTCTCCAAAA
>CAZNSF010000190.1:0-3245 GCA_964575565.1 uncultured Verrucomicrobiota bacterium
GATTCTTCCGATGATGAGTTACAAAAGGTAGCCGCCTCTACTTTTGCTACTTATCATCAGGAAATGGCAACTGTTTTCTATGGATCGGCTTTAGAAGCTGTGTGGAAACTGATTTCGTGCGCCAATCGTTATGTTGATAAAAACGCTCCGTGGAAATTAGCTAAAGATTCTGCAGCTCAACCGAGATTAGATACGGTGCTTCGCCTTTTAGCAGAAACAGCGGCGGCTCTTTCTTATCTTATTTCGCCAGTGATGCCAGAAACCGCCGCCAAAATCACCCAACAACTTGCAATCGATCAGTTATCAGAAGATAAATTGCGCTTATTAAGAGCCATTCCTCTAAATCACGCTGTTAGCCAGCCAGTACCTTTGTTTCCTCGGCAGCTAAGCGAATAGAGGAAGTCATTAGTTATTAGGATTTAATTCCATATCCAATTAATTTGATGAGTATGACCAGCCGTCTCTTCCTTGCTATTGTTTTTGTTTTCTTTGGATTTTCTAAGATAGATCTATCTACTGCATCTGATGAACCAACAGCATTCGTATCGCACGGTCCTTGGTCTGGAGCTATCACCTCCTCTTCCGCGTGGGTAAAAGCTCAACTGGCAAAGGCAGGAGCCAAAAGTCGTCTCGTACTAAGTAAAATAGATGATTTTTCTAATCCCATTTATTCTGAAATAGATACAGCCCTAGAAATAAATGACTTCGTGGTTTCTTTCCGAATGAACGGGCTCGAACCCAATACTCTCTATCACTACGCCATCGAAGTTGATGGAAAGCGTGATGATCGTAAGCAAGGTCAATTTAAAACTTTTTCTGATAATCCGATGTCCTTTTCATTTGCATATGGCGCCTGCCAGAAAGCAGGAGCCAATCATCAAATTTATAAAACGATCTTAAAAAAGAACCCTCTCTTTTTTATGAACATCGGCGATTTCCATTATCAAGATATTGCAGTGAATGACCGTAAATTATATCGCGAAGCCTACCATGCAAATCTCGATTCGCCTAATCAAGCCGAGTTATATCTTCATATCCCATTTATCTATATATGGGATAATCATGATTTCGGCCCGCCTAATAATTGGGATTCAAGCTCGCCAAGTAAAGAAGCGGCTTACCTAACCTACCAAGAATATGTCCCTCATTATCCTCTGGCAACAGGGAAAGGGAATGTTCCTATTTACCAGAGTTTTACAGTAGGCAGAGTTAAATTTATATTGATGGATTTATATTCGGAACGCAGCCCCAAAAGTGTTCCTAAAGATAAAAAGAGTATTCTGGGTTTGGACCAAAAGGCATGGCTCAAACAAGAATTGCTCCAGAGCAAAGGAAAATATCCTCTTCTATTTTTGATTTCCACTTCTACCTGGTCGAATGCCCCAAACTCATGGGGCGGGTTTCCAGAAGAAAGACGAGAGATTGCAGATTTTATTAAAGAAAATCAAATAACGGGTCTCTGTATTTTATCTGGAGATATCCATGCTCTTGCTGCAGATGATGGCTCAAATTCCGATTTTGCTACGAATAAAGGGGCTCCTATTCCTGTATGCCACGCGGCGCCTTTGGCGCAGTACGGCAAAACGGCAGGAGGACCTTATAGTCAAGGCCAGTATGTTCCCGCAGTTAACGAAGGATGTTTCGGGTGGGTTACGGTTAACGATCACGAAGAAAAAATAGATGTTGAATACAGCGGCAGAAATGATCAAGACCAAGAAAAAATCTCTCTTAAATTTTCTGTTCCAGTTCGCAAATAGGAAGTAGGGAAGGACGAAAACTTTTTAAATTTTACTAGGTTCAATTACAGTAACTTTATTTTGTATATTCCCAGTATTGATTGTGGATGCAGGCTCAAAAAGAAGAAGATGAACTTCCTTTTCGGAAACGGTGCGGTGCTCAATTCCGCGAGGAACTATAAGAAATTCTCCGGCCCGGAGCTCTACAAGATGATCACGAAATTCAATTTTGAGTTTCCCTTTAATCACAAGAAATAGTTCGTCTTCATTTTTATGATGGTGCCAGGCAAAAGTTCCAATAAATTTTACTAACCTTATCTGTTGCCCATTGAGTTCGCCAGCAACTCGTGGATTGCAGTAATCATGAAACAGTGAAAATTTTTGAGCAATATTAACTTTTTCCATAAGATATCTTTTCAGTTGTTACCCAAATAAACTTTTAACTCCCTTCTTCATTTCTTCAAATAATGTTCGATTAAAATTCGGGTTGGATGATTAAGGTCTAAAGACAATGCTTTTTGAGGGGGAATCCATTGCCATTCTTGCGCTTCGTCATTGAGCTTTACATCCGATGAAGCGGCTTTTGCGATATAGTTGAGAAGAATAAAGTGAGCGCTCCGATAAAATTCAACGGGTTCAATACAATCTTGGACCATTGCAAAATGGATATCCTTCAATTTTAAATTCGTTTCTTCCAACGTTTCTCTTTCCAAGGCGGCCTTTGCAGATTCGCCGCGCCGAATTTTTCCGCCGGGAATCCCCCATTTACTGCTCCATTTAGCAGTTTTAACCGTTAAACATTCGTTACGATCATTTAAAATTAAAGCTCCAACAGTTGTGATCGGGTGACCATTGGTCCATGTATTTTGGGACTCTAAAATCAAGCGGAGTTCCCGAAGATCGCGCAATAAAAAATGAGGCTTTGCTTGAGCTAGTTTTTCTTCTCGATCGAATCCAGTAAGAACTGCGCAAGCATAAATAGAGCCATGTTTTGCAGTTTCGATATCATGCACCATATCACCCACAAAAATGGTTTCGAGCGGATCCAACTGGTTTTCTGATAAAATCGAGTGGATCACTTCTCTTTTATCCTCCACTCCTATATAAGTTTTACGAAGATATGGGGATACACCCAAGCGATCGGCTTGCTCCAAAAAACTCACCGAATCTACAGTACTACAAATAAAAACAGGTAAATGATGAGTTTTAGCAAACTCCAAAAAATCTTTAGCATAAGGCAGCAATTGTAAGCGCGCTTTTTCTGGTTCCATGGCTTGCCAGAATATTTTATCGAGCCCTTCACGCGGAATTTGAGGTAACCACTCTTTATAAAAGTTAATCCACGGCAAACAGAAACGCTCTCTAAACTCATCGCGCGTCATCGGTTTTGCCTGATAATGGGCTAACACATGATTGGTTGCTCGAAATACTGCATCGAGATCATCTACTACGGTTCCCGACCAATCTAAAATGAGATTTTTAAGCATAAACCAGAAAAATTATTAGCCC
>CAZNSF010000191.1:0-13410 GCA_964575565.1 uncultured Verrucomicrobiota bacterium
TCAGTTAGTTCGACTTGTTTCTCATAAATGGAAGCAGATAAATAAAGCGCTTCGGAGGCATAATTTGGAAAAGCGCTAAAGCCTAGACCAATTTTAAGAAAATAACCAAGCGATTGTTTGAGACTATCAGCCTTGTTACCAGAAGGAATGTCTGCCTTCCCTAACCAAGTATAACCTAACCGCATAAAGATCCTTACTTTGATTTCGGGATCTTGAAGTTTTGGCAATAAGACATTGTAACGTTTAATGGCCTCATCAAAATTTTTCTGCTTTTCTTCCATCCAAGCCATATAAAATTCTGCTTCCGAAGCAGCGAATCGATGCCAGGAATATTGGGTAGCAACTTCATTCAAGTAAGGCACCGCTTTAGCAAACACACCTTTTTCAAAGTAAGCTTGTCCTAATCCCAGTTTCGCTTCAGCAATACCAGTCTCATCATGGGAAGATTGTTTCTCGCTAAGCTGCCTTTCGGAAACAGAAATAGCCTTATCTACCTGGTGATTTGCTAATAAAGCATTACGATATTGCTTATATCCCTCATTGGGTAGCGAAATATTACCAGCCTTTTGATAGGCTTCGTTTAATTCTTGAAGAGCCGCCGCCCCTTCATTTAAAAGATTGAGGAGACTCCCCAAAGTAAATGAAATTTTAATTTGCAAAGCTGTATTGGATGAAAAAGAAGAAGCCAAACGACCGAAGTAAGTCTTGGCATCGCTTTGAGTAGCAAAGGTTGCGACAATTCGTGCCTGCCAAAGAAGGCTTAATTGCGAAAGAGCTTTATCCACTGCTGGGCTTTGGGGAAACCTTTTAATGACATCCTCGTAAGAATCTTGGGATTTTTGAACGGCCTCTTTCCACTGGCTCTGTTTTTCGGGTAGTAGTTTTTCTGGTTTACTAGCCATACCTGCGGCTTTTTGGAAATATATTTCGCCCATAATCTCAAGAGCCTCTGAAGCGCTATCGGTATCAGGAAATTTTGTAATTAATTCCTGATAAATCACAGTAGCTTCATCCAGCTTCCTAGTGCTGCGAAGTATTTCCGCCTTATAAAAATAAGCGGCTGGCACGTAGAGATCCGTAGGAAATAGCTTGATAAACTGGTCAAAGACCGCCGTGGCATCTGCTTGATATTTAGAGCCAAGGTTTAAAAGGTTAATGCCAATGCCAAATTGGGCATAAGAGGCTACTTCTTCCTTTGGAAAATCTTTTACAATTCGTGTGTAAACCGTATTTGCGCCAAGAAAGTCCTTTTTACTTTCATAAGCCTTTCCTAATTGATAAAGCACATTAGGGATAAGCGTACTTTTAGAATATTTCTTTTCGAAATTTTGAAGTTCCTTAATTGCCTCATCATATTTCTTAAGCTCAACTAAGGAAGTGCCGATATAAAACATGGCGCTTTCTACGCTTTCGGTATTTGGAAATTTAGAAAGGTATTCCCGAAAATCCTTGCAGGCAGCTTCGTAATCTCTTTTCTGATAATCCGTATAAGCTTTATCAAATAGAATAGCCCCGGCAAACGAACTTTTTGGAAACTTTTTCCTAAATGCATCATTGGCTTCTTGGGCTTCCTTTAATTTTCCTGCAGCAGTATAAGCGCTGGCAGCTAAAAAATAGGCGTACTCTTCAAGTGTCCCACCGGGATAAATGGCTTTATATTCTTGGGCCCATTTTGCGCTTTCATCATACTTTGATGCCCTAAAAAAATAATCGGATAGTGCAATCAAGATGTCTTCACCCATTCTATCTTTTGGATAATTTGTTTTAAATTCCATGTAAGTCTGAACTGCTTTTTCAGATCCTTTTTCTTCAAGAAGAGCTTTAATGATAAAATAGTTTGCGCGTTTTTTCTGTTCTGGCTCGAAATGAGGAAGAAAATGACGATTCAAAACCAAAACCTCATCATACTTTTTCTGTTCGTAAAAGCATTGGGCGATCAATTGTTGGGCGTTAAAAAACATTGTGTTTCTGCTCTGTGGAGATTTCAAACGTTGAATGGCCCGATCATATTGTCGTCCAAGCTCTTCCTCTGATTTTTTGTTGCCAGCTGAAGCTGTACGAGCTCGTGCCTGACGAATTTCTTCGACTAAATCTTTCTGCTGCTGGTTAATAAACTTTCCGCTTTTTACTTTACGCAAATTGGCAATAGCCTCTGGATAAGCTCCGTTGCGAAATAAAATATCGCCCATGGAAAGGAATGCCTCATTGATAAGAAGCGGATCCTTGGAATTTTTACAGACCCGGTCGAAAAGCTTTAGCGCTTCATCTATTCGCTTTTTAGCCTCAGCCTCTTTTCGTTCGCCTTTAAACTTGATCGCTTTGGCAACAGAAAGTCGGGCTGAAAGGCAGGTAATTTCTTCTTGAGAAACCAACGAATTCGCTTGCTTTGAAATTTCAGCTATCGTCTTTTCGACTGCATCGAATTTTTCGGCCTGCAATTGAGCGGCGGCTTTACCATAAAGGGCGTAGTCTAAAGATTTGCTTTTGGGATAATTCTTTGGAAAGTTCTCATACTCCTTCACGCTTTCTTCTAGGAGTTTACTGCGATCTTCAACCTTGCTTTTAGTGGTTGCTTGAGCAGCTAGTGTGCTTCCAAGAACTAAGGCGGCTTGCTCTCGCAAAGTAATATCGGCGCCTTTATTAGCAACGATGTCTTTAAACTCTCGAATAGCTTTCTCGTAAACTTCTGTTTGGTAATAAGCAAGACCAAGATTATAGTGTGCTGCCCAGATTCCTTCGAAGGTAGGATGTTTGGAAATTACCTCTTCATAGATTGGAACTGCATTTTTGGCATCACCGGCAAAAAACTTTTCGTCGGCACTTGCAGCTAATTCTCCGGCAGACGATTGAGCATGTAATAAAGCAGAGTTCCAGAGAAGGATGCAAAGGCAAAAACTATATAGCCGTCCGGTATCCATATATTCTTACTATAACAAACTACATTTAAAATACTCTTTTAACTAAAATACCTACCATCCTTTAGTAACAAAGATATTAAAAAGGCACAAGCTAGCGATTGCTATTACACCTTTATCTTCGGATCATAAAAAGAATAAAAGGGATATTCGCCAATTTCTGGCGTCGGCCGAACCTTCCAACGTTTGTACATCCACATCCAAAATTCTGGGTGGTTCCGAACCACTTCTTCGCAATGAGCTAGCCAACGCCGTGTGATTATATCTATTTCTGTTTCTAGTGGAGCAGCAGGGTTATAAGAAATTTTTGGCCCAATTTCGATACGATAACGTCCATCTTCCTGAGGATAAGCTACTGAACAAACAATGGGCGCACCCGTTCTTAAAGCAAGCAATCCAACAATACGTGTGGTCAAGACGGGCAAACCAAAAAAGTTAAAGAACCCTCCGCCTTCTTCTACCGAAGAATTAAGGTCCACCAGTAAGCCGATTATCTCCCTTCGTTTTAATGCCTTATAAAGTTGAGGCGCTGCACGATGGCGGAAGATAAGACGATGACCTGCTTGCTGACGGCTAGAATAAAATAATGCTTCAACCTTTGGGTTTTTAATAGGTTGAGCTACAACCGTTGCAGGATATCCGACCATGCCCCACGCCAAACTCAACCATTCCCAATTTCCATAATGAAAAGTCAATGCAATAAGACCTCGTTTTTGTGCAACAAGTTCGCTTAATAAATCAAGAGAACCGGGCGCAAAAACCATGTAACGATCCAACCCATCTCGTGATAACCGTTGAGTGCTTAAGGTTTCGAGTGTCGTTCGGGCAAAGGATTGGAAACATCGCCATGCAATGACAGATTTTTTATGGAAAGTATGAGAATGTTTAAAGGCCAAATCTAAATTAGCAAGAGCTACCCGCCGTTGGGAAAAGGCTGCCCAGTAGGCGCATGTACCAAGACCACGCGCGATCAGCAAAAGCCAAGGATATGACAAACGCGGACAAATCCAAAATCCAAATCGGCATAAGACCGTTTCAGCACATTGACGTACCCTTTTTAAAAAAGGCACTTTAGGAACTTCGGCTTCTGATACGTGATTGTTGTCAGGGCGTGTCGGCTGAATTATCATCACGTTTAGCAGTAGCAATCACTTCTGGTTCATCAATCGAAGGTAAAGAATCGGGATCTACCGCTTCGGCAGGGATCGCACGGGATTTTGCTTCCACAGGTGGCGCCAAAACAGCTTTATAGGAATCCATTTTTTTGGGCTGTTTTTTGCTAACAGTCGCTGCTATTGAATGATGCACTGGCTGTTTTTCGTGGATATCATCGTAAAGAAAAAAACGGGTGAAGAATGAACCTAAGATTACCCCAAAAAATAAGCCGAACCCAAAAGTAAACCAGAATTTCATACCTACTTATACCGTACCCCTACTTTGCTATTTGTCGAGCATTGAATGCTTTTTCAGGATTGCCCTAAACAAAATGTCGATTACTATCGTATGTTCCGTGATATGGGTTGGTAGCTCAGCTGGTAGAGCAGTGCCCTTTTAAGGCATTGGTCCTGGGTTCGAGTCCCAGCCAACCCACCATGGATTAAAACTTATGTCCAATAAAAACCAAACGATCGGTGTGATTGGCTTAGGATACGTAGGATTACCTCTTGCATGTGCTTTTGCGCGCCACTACACGGTCATCGGTTATGACCTCAATAAATCTCGGATTACAGCCCTTCGCCGATATCGTGATCCATCGGGCGAAATGGCTTCCAAAGATTTACGTCAAAAAAATCTAAAGTTTACGATGCAGTCTTCGGACTTACGCCGATGCTCTATCTTTATTATTGCGGTGCCAACTCCCGTCGATGAAGCTAAAATTCCGGATTTACACGCCCTTCGTTCCGCCACCACCACCGTTGGCCAAAATTTATCACGAGGTAATTTAGTTGTTTTCGAAAGTACCGTTTATCCGGGTTTAACGGAAGAAATATGCCTTCCGATCTTAGAAAAGGAATCCGGTCTCAAACTAGGCCAGTTCGATTTGGGATATTCACCCGAACGGATTAATCCGGGTGATCATGAGCACACCTTAGCCAAGGTAACCAAAATCGTCTCTGGCCATAATCTTGCTGCTAGAGAACGGGTAGCAAAGCTTTATCTAAGTATTTGCCATGGAGGAATCCACCGGGCATCTAATATCAAAACTGCGGAAGCCGCTAAGGTGATCGAAAATATCCAACGAGATCTCAATATCGCGCTCATGAACGAATTGACAAAAATCTTTGCGCGTTTAGGCATTCAGACAAAGGATGTGCTCGATGCTGCAGCGACTAAATGGAATTTCCATCGTTACCATCCCGGTTTAGTCGGTGGACACTGTATCGGGGTAGATCCCTATTACCTTACCCATCGCGCATTGGAAGTAGGCATCCATCCACAAGTGATTTTAGCAGGGCGTTCTGTGAATGATTCGATGGGACAATATGTCGGTGAATTGGCTCTGCGCATGTTGATCCGCGCAGGTAAAACACCAGCTCGCAGCACCGTGCTTTTATTAGGACTTACATTTAAAGAAAACGTCTGCGATACACGTAATTCGCGTGTGGTTGATACGATTCGTTATCTTCGTGGCTTTGGAATCAAAGTGACTGGGCACGATCCAAATCTTGGTTCTTCAGTAAATTTGGAAGGCGAGCTAATATCGAACACACCTCTTTCAAAAATCAAACGCGTGGATTGTGTAGTGCTTGTGAATCGTCACCATCCATTCGATGCATTAAAACTATCTGCCATTCAAAAATGGATGCGACCGCCTATTCTTGTAGATCTCAAAAATCATTTTGATGCCGCTGAAGCTCATCGACTAGGGTTTCACTATACGTCTTTATGAAAATTGAAGGATTTGTTCATCCTAATTTCTAATTACCCATTACTTTTTACTAAAGTCTCGATATGGGCTTTTAGAATCCCCTTGATTTTATTCATTCTTTTCTCAACTTCCTGATTCAGTTCTACCAGATCATTGCCGCCATGATGTATGGTAAAATCATCCTTAAGATTAACTGTTGTATACCGTGTACTGTAGGATGGAATTTTGTAGTGAACTTGTAGTATCCCCAATTCCTGTTCGGGTTTCGGATAGTATGTACTATTAAAACTAACCTCGAGCGAACTGATGCGCGAAGCAATTTCAGGATAACTACTCAAGCTACTTTTAAGTATATTGTAAAACCGTTCAGAATTCAGTAATGCATCGATGTGTTTAAGATCATGGCTATCTATCGCATGCTTGTATTCAAATTCAAAGCGATGGACAATGCTAGCACCTTCAGCCACTACAGTGGGCTTAAGAAATAGATCCCATCCTAGTAAAGCTACAGCACTTACCAAGAGTAGTATCGCTAAAACTTTAAGGTTCTTATACATGCTCGTATCCGTGTGGGTTAAAAATAAATAAAATCAATTTGTTTTAATTTTGGCTGAACCTAGGTGGTTTAGAATTATTTTCAATGACTTTCTCTCACAAAATAAAGATTCTCTTTAGCCTTTCCATAGCTCATGTGCTTGTAGAATGTTTTACGGGGTTTTGGCCGGTCTTTAAACACTTGGCTCAACTTGATCTCTTCATGGCAGGTTTTATTGCAACCTCAACTAGCTTTTGCGCATCCATTCTACAACCCTTCTTTGGGCATTGGGCAGACCATGGGCGTCAGAGAAAGATTGTTTTAATTGGCACAATTCTATCATCACTCATGATGTTGGTTGGCCCTCTTGGTCAACACAAAGAAAATTTTGGCACAGCCTTCAGTTACGGATTAATTTTTCTTATCGTCTTTTCAGCGCGAATAGGGCACTCCATGTTTCATCCTCCTGGAGTATCCACCGCAAGCATGCTCTTTGAACGGCACCAAGCGCGATCGCTTGCCTTTTTTACCGCTTTTGGATGGCTTGGAATCGCTTTTAGCCAGGTTTTATTCAGTTGGATGTATCTCCATTGGCAGGGGCACACAGAAATCATCTTGTTACCCACCTTGTTTCTTTTTGTGTGGATTATTGTATGGTATCGGCCGTCTCGAAATTCTGTGGTCCAACGAATTAGTCTTCGGAAAAAATGGGGTCAATTGGCAACGATGCGCCACCATCTTTTTCTTCTTTTTACGGTGATTGCTTTCATATCCGCGCTAAATAATGGTCTCATCTTTTTATTGCCAGAATTTTTGGAGTCTCAAGGATATCCTCTTTGGTTTGTTCAGGGCGGCGCTTTCGGTTTTATGATTGCAGGATCCGCAGTAGGAGTGATTCCTGCGGGTTATTTAGCAGATCTTTACGGTAAAAACCTAGTTTTAAAAGTCTCACTAATTTTATCAGCCATCAGTTATTTTATCCTTTTATGGAAGGCAGATTCTGGGGTCATGGTATTTACTATCCTCTGTTTTATTTTTGGAGCTTTCATGGCATCGGTTCAAACCATCGGTGTTTCGTTGGGCCAGGCGCTTGCTCCACAAAATAAAAATATGGTGAGCGGTATCATGATGGGCTGGGTATGGGCTTTCGGCAGTTTAACGCCCCTTTTTATGGGATACGCATCCACCTATTTCCATATCACACCGGAAGAAATCTTAATTTATTTGGGATTACTCAACGTGTTAGCCATTATCGGCGGATATCTACTTCCCACTATTGCAGAGAGTCATCATCATAAAACCGCAAGTGAATATGAAATAGTCAATCTTCCATAAGTAAGTTCTTCCAAGTTGGTCCGAAACAAAACTTGCCTTTCCTAAATCCGGTTAAAACTTTTTAATTTCGATTTAATCGGTGTTTAAGGTGGATTTGCTAGTTTCTATTAAAACCTAAAAGAAAGTTATTTACCTATGAATACAAGCATCCAAGCAATTACTGAATCTGTTCAACATACCTCTTCCTGGGTACAGCCGTTACAACAAGAAATGGGCCGCGTGATTATCGGCCAAAAATATCTCATCGATCGTCTTTTGATTGGCCTACTTGCCAATGGTCATATTCTTCTCGAAGGAGTACCCGGTCTTGCCAAGACCCTCGCCATGAAGACTCTTGCAGCGGCGATCCAAACCAAATTTCAGCGGCTTCAATTTACGCCAGATATGTTGCCTGCAGATATCATTGGCACACTCATCTATAATCCCAGAGATGGTAACTTTAGCACCAAACATGGCCCTATTTTTACAAATCTGGTATTAGCCGATGAAATCAATCGCGCGCCTGCTAAAGTCCAAAGCGCGTTGCTCGAAGCCATGCAAGAACATCAAGTAACCATTGGCGAACAAACTTATCCTTTGCCTAATCCTTTTTTGGTATTGGCGACCCAAAATCCTATCGAACAAGAAGGAACGTATCCTTTGCCTGAAGCTCAAATCGATCGCTTCATGCTAAAACTTAATATCAGTTACCCTAATCGTGCGGAGGAACGCGCAATTCTTGATTTGATGGCCAACACATCACCGCCAACGGTAGTAAATCCTGTAGTTGATCCTGCGCATATTCTTGAGGCACGCCAGGTGGTCGATACCATTTATATGGATGATAAGGTTAAGGATTATATCGTCGATCTTGTTTGGGCTACACGAGATCCAAAAGCCTATAAACTCGATCTAAATGGTTACATCCAATTTGGCGCCTCACCTCGAGGCACCATTTATCTCACCCTTGCCTCGAAGGCGTGGGCTTTTCTACAAGGCCGCGGTTATGTAACCCCACAAGATGTTAAAACCATTGGAATGGATATCTTGCGCCATCGAGTAATGATTAGTTACGAAGCAGAGGCCGAAAATATGAAAAGCGAAGATATTATTCGCAAAATCTTTGATGCTGTACCAGTACCGTAAAAGCAATGAGAAATTAGAGCTGAAAAATTAGAAATTAATAAACTCTCGAAACTAGAGGCTCGCGGCTCGCAGCTAAACAATATGGATTCTTCTAAAGCTTATGAAATTTTAAAAAAAGTGCGGCAGATCGAGATCCGCACCAAACAATTTGTCACCGACGCTCTAGCCGGACAATACCATTCTGTTTTCAAAGGCCGCGGGATGAATTTCGAAGAAGTCCGAGAGTATTTACCCGGCGATGAAGTGCGCTCGATTGATTGGAACGTGACTGCACGTACCGGTCGACCCTTTGTTAAAAAATTTACTGAAGAGCGTGAGTTAACCATCCTCCTTATGGTTGATGTTAGCGCATCTGGAAACTTTGGATCTACTACGCAAAGCAAACGTGAAATGTCTGCTGAACTAGCGAGTGTGCTCGCTTTCTCTGCAATTCGTAATAACGACAAAGTTGGGTTAATTCTTTTTACCGACCAGATTGAACAATATGTTCCACCTAAGAAGGGAAGATCCCATGTGCTGCGAGTGATCCGCGAGATTCTTTTTTTTCAGCCTAAACAACGCGGCACGAATATTGTTCAGGCACTCGACTTTGCAAACAAAGTAATGCCGCGTCGTGTGGTTGTTTTTCTTATTTCTGATTTTCAGGCACCGGACTGCCGTCAGGCGCTTCAACTAACCAATAAACATCATGATTTAATCGCAGTAACCGTAGTTGATCCTCGAGAGAGCGAACTTCCTGCCATTGGGCTTTTAACCATTGAAGATGCAGAAACAGGCGAACAATTGGAATTGGATACTTCCAGTCCAAAAATAAGAGCTCGTTTTGCGGAAGCAGCCGAAAAAAAACTTTCGTCCATTCGACGAACACTCCGTTCTACAGGGGTAGATACCCTGGAGCTTAGCACCGCAAAACCTTACATGCCCGCCTTACTACAATTTTTTGATAAACGAGAAAAGAGAAGAATATGAGTGGGAAAGCCACGAGCCGCGAGTCGCGAGTTAAGAAGGTTAAAGCAGTCTTATCAAATTTTTCTTATGCTCTTTGGGCTTTGACCCCTCCCGTCCTCCCCTTACTAAGGGCTAACCATTATGCACATCTTTTATATACTCCCCTCCTTTCCAAGGAGGGGTTGGGGGAGGTAAACCTTACTAAAGAAAAAACCTCCTCTAACTCCTCCTTATTAAGGAGGAGAAATTCCTTTATCAAAGCAATAGCCGACTTGTGTATAATGATTAGACTAAGGGGAGGAGGAAGGTGGGGTGCTAAAAATAGAAATACGGTGAGTTGTAAAATCACAACCGAAAATTTTTTTCAGCTTATAACTTACAACTTATGGCCTATAGCTGAAATGGACATTCGTGATATTCGAGGACCTATCCATATTCCCTATTCTTGGCTTTGGATACTTTATGCCGCTGTAGGGTTACTCATAGCAGCGCTTTTATTTTGGATTTATCGTTTCTGGAAAAGTCGCCATCAGGCACCAGTTAAATTACCACACGAAATTGCCCTCGAACGACTTGGACAAGCATTGGCGCTAATGAAACCAGAGCAAGCGTGTGAATTTTCTATTGCGGTATCAGATGCAGTCCGTTTTTATATCGAAGAACGCTTTCACGTCCACGCTGCCAAGCGAACGACTGAAGAATTTTTGTGCGATTTATTATCCAATACCTCCTCGCCACTAGCTAGTTATTCTACATCGTTAGGAGATTTTCTACAGCACTGTGATCTAGCAAAGTTTGCTCGCTGGACACTTTCTATTCCGGAAATGCAATCAATGTACGAAAGCGCTCGAAAATTTATTGAAGAGACAAAATCATCTGAAGAAATACAAAATATAGAAAGTGAACCACAAAATAGACCCTTAAAGCTTGTTACTCGCAGCTCGTAGCTTACTTTATATGCGTTTTCTTTATCCAGAATTTCTTTGGTTCCTGGCGCTTTTGCCTCTCTTAGCATTGTGGCGCGGACGAAAGGGGTGTGCGGCAGCCATTCAATATTCGAGCGCTGACCTTGTTCGCGAGGTAGCACAAGACCGTAAATTCAGTGCTGGAAGATGGAAAACGATGCTACGCTTATTTACCCTCCTTTTTTTGATTATAGCCTTAGCGCGTCCTCAATTCGGCCATGGAAATACAGAAATCGAAGCTAGTGGCATTGATATTGTTCTAGCCTTAGATATTTCCGGTTCTATGGAGGCACTAGATTTTAAACTAGAAGGTAAACCGATTAGCCGAATCGAGGTTGTCAAATCCGTAGTTTCAAAGTTTATCGAGGCTCGACCTAACGATCGAATTGCCTTAGTCGTTTTCGCGGGGCAATCCTATGTAGTAAGTCCATTAACTTTAGATCATCCATGGCTTGAAAAAAACTTAGAACGAGTGCGAATTGGATTAGTTGAAGAAGATCGCACAGCCATTGGCTCCGGTCTTGCAACCAGTATCAATCGTTTGCGCGATCAATCTTCTAAGTCCAAAATCGTTATTCTTCTTACCGACGGAGTGAATAATGCTGGTAAGATAGCTCCGGAAACTGCAGCTGATGCAGCTCGAGCCCTTGGCATTAAAGTTTATACCATTGGCACAGGGATACGCGGGGAAGCACCCATGCCGGTTACAGATGCTTTTGGCAGACGTGGATATGTGATGAATAAAGTGGATGTTGATGAAGAAACATTAAAAAAAGTCGCCGATATCACAGGCGCGCAATTTTATCGGGCAACGGACACGGATTCTCTTCGCCGTATCTATGCTGAAATTGATACTCTTGAAAAAACAAAGGTTACCATGAAGAAATATCAACACTACCAAGAATTATTTCCTTGGGCGCTAGGCCCAGGATTATTGTTACTTGGAATGGAAATAATATTTTTTCAAACCCGTTTCAGGAGGTTGCCATGAAAAAATTTACGAGTTTTTGGATCTTCAATATTTAGTTAAGTATGCAATTTGATAAACTCATTTGGCTGATGATTGGGTTAGCGGTGGTTCCACTGGTGGGATGGCTTTTGTACCGTTCAAAACGGTTACAACAAGTAGCGCTTGAAAAATTCGCTTCAAAACATTTATTAACTCAACTCACAACCAGTATTTCCACCGCACGACGTTCTATTAAGAGGTGGCTTTTACTCATAGCAATAGGGTTATGTTTTCTAGCGCTTGCGCAGCCGCAATATGGTTTCCGATGGGAAGAAGTTAAACGCAAGGGTATTGATATTTTATTTGCAATAGATACCTCTAGGAGTATGTCCGCACAAGATGTAAAACCAGATCGTTTGACCCGAGCGAAAATGGCGGTACTAGACCTTGTGACAAAGCTTCCCGGAGATCGTGTGGGATTGATTGCTTTTGCAGGAGTTTCCTTCCTTCAATGTCCATTAACTTTGGATTATAATGCCTTCCAACAGTCTCTAGATATTCTCGATACCCATATTATTCCCAAAGGAGGCACTAATCTTGCCAGTGCTATCCAAGAAGCAGAAAAAGCATTCGGCACTGGTGGGCAAAGCCACAAAATTTTAATATTAATTACCGACGGAGAAGATTTGGAAGCTAACGGAATTGCAGCCGCTAAAAAGGCTGCTGAAAATGGCATGAAAATTTTTACGGTTGGTGTAGGAACCTTGAGCGGTGAATTAATCCCTACTCCCGGTGAAGGTGGAGGCTTTCTGAAGGATGAGAACGGGCAGGTTGTTAAATCACGCCTCGATGAATCCACCCTCCAACAAATTGCTGAAACTAGCGGCGGATTTTATGAACCTTTGGGACAGCGAGGTCAAGGACTGGAAATGATTTACGACAGAGGCCTAGTCTCTATTCCCAAAGAGCAATTATCTGCACAAATGAATAAAATCCCTATGGAACGTTTCCAATGGCCGCTTGCTTTAGCAATTTTTTGTTTAATTACCGAGCTTATGTTAAGCGACCGGAGAACTGAAACAAACTTCAAATTAAGAAAACGGCCAGCGTCCCTAGTAACAACAACTCTTTTTTCTTTTGCGATTGCCCTAACCACTGAAGCCTCGCCTCAATCTGCAGAAAAAGCTTATCGAGATGGGAAATTCGATGATGCAGCATCTCGATATAAATCTGCTCTAGAAAAAAATCCTAAGAGAGCCGAACTTCAATTTAATCTTGGAGATTCGAACTACAAAAACGGCCAATTTGCAGAAGCCGCAACAATGTTCCAAAAAGCGCTTCAGACAGACCAAATTCCACTACAGCAACAAACTTTTTATAATCTTGGAAATACCCAATATCGTATCGGTCAAAAAACAGAAAAGGAAAATCCACAAGAAACTATTTCCATGTGGCAACAAGCACTCCAATCCTATCAAAACGCCTTACAGCTGGGGTCCGATGATGCAGATGCTAAATTCAACTATGAATTTGTAAAAAAGAAGCTCGAAGAACTCCAAAAAGAGCAGGAACAAAAAGAAAAGAAGGAAAATGAGAAGAAAAATAACCAAGAGCAAAAAAACGATCAAAAGCAAAAGGATTCCCATGATCAAGCCGATGGCGCTTCTTCTCAAGAAAAAGGCTCTCAACCACAGCAAGATCAGCCAAAGAAAGACTCTGGAACACAAGAGAACCAAGCCCAACAAAAACCCGATGAGCAAAAGGATCCA
>CAZNSF010000192.1:0-3971 GCA_964575565.1 uncultured Verrucomicrobiota bacterium
TGACTCTTCATTTGATCCAGCGCCTGTGCTACTTTAGGATCAGAAATATTTCCTTCGAAATCCAAAAAGAAGAAATATTTCCACAGACGGTGTGGTTGCGGATGTGATTCGAGCTTAATGATATTCAACGGATGTTCACCCAACACATTCAGGCACTTTAAAAAAGCTCCTTTCTTGGAATGCGCTGAAAACACAATACTTGTTTTGCAAGGGATACGAATATCGTAATTTTCAGGTTGTTTGGCCAGAACCACAAAACGCGTATAGTTTTCCTCTTGATTGGCAAGATGCCGTCGGAGGATATTCAATCCCCAGGCCTCTGCGGCTTCTGTAGAACCAATGGCCGCTTGTGTTAAATCTTTGTCTTCAGCAATTTTTCTAATTGCTTCCGCCGTATCAAAAAATCCTTCAATAGCGATGCCAGGTAAAGTCGCTAAAAAATTACTGCATTCCCTAATGGCCTGTGGATGCGAAAGAATACGCTCGAGTTTCTTAAGAGGCACATGGGCATATCCAATCAGAGAGTGGTCTACTTTCCACGTTTCTTCTCCAACAATAAAAATACCGGTTTCTAAAAAAAGATCATAAACCTCTGTGAAAGTACCAGCGGTCGTATTCTCAAGCGGTAGAACAGCGTAATCTGCATCGCCTGCATCCAAAACCTTGATGACCTCTTTAAAGGTATGGCAACCGATAAAATCAATGTGGGCAAATTTCCCGGCAAAATAAGAGCGTCCCGCAAGATGACTATAAGAATTTTCGATGCCTTGGAAAACAACTGTAATAAGCGCTTGATGATTCGAAGCGCCTTTTTTCTTCTTGTTTAACTCCCTGGCTTCTTCAGCAAGCGCATAATCCATGATCTGGCGAAAAAGTTTTTTTGCAAATGGACCGGAAAGAGCGTGATTGCGCGCAATTGCTTCGACCCGCGCTAAAACTTCACGTTCACGGACAGGATCTTTGAGAAGATCGGGTTTTGTAGATTTAACTTTGGTGACCTCGCCGACAATCTTTAGGCGTTTGGCAATAAGCCTAATGATTTCCTCATCCGTCGCATCAAGTTTTTTACGTAAATCCTTTAACTCAGACATAAAAAGCCTTCTTACAAAACCTCGGCCGCCTATTCTAGTTCTAGAAAAGAGAAAAGCGAATCCTTTTTAAAGTATCGAACGGCTTTGTTATGAGGAGTCCTTCGATGGATCCCAAATTTTGAGGGATTTAAAATAATCTCGATAATAACCACGATCACGGGCTAGAAATCGCTGCCCATGAATTTGAGCATGGGCGCCAATGATAAAATCGGCAATGACCCTTACCTCTTTCCCGCCTCTTTCTAAGAAACGCCGGTACATTTCCCCTGCCAAAAGAGCGCTTTCTTTAGTAGAAGGAATAAACTTAAGATCCCAATCCGAAAGGAAAAGAAGAAGATCTGAAGAAGTTAGAGCGGGCGTAATTTCTGCTAACACTGTTTCGCAAATAATAAGTGAACCTTCTTGCGATGCTTTACGAAGCGCGCTTTTCGAAAGATCAGCAAAATGTGGATCTTTCGCAAGAACATCGATCAAAACAGATGTATCAACTGCCGTGACCATGCCGAATTAGTCTTAGATAGTCATCCGTATTTTTCCCAATCGGGAGCTTCCCACGCCCACACCATTTTTCAAAAATATCTTCACTTAACTTTTTAGTTGCAATTAATTTCCCTTCTTGCGCTTCAAACTCCAAAACACTCCCTGGCTTTAACCCAAGCCGATCGCGAAGCTCTTTCGGGATGGTAATTTGCCCTTTCTCAGATAGGATGGTTGTCATACCTATAAGGTATGAATTCTTACTTGATTTGTCAATGCTAGCTTTGTAAAAAGGTTATCCCAGTAGTTCTTCGACAAGAAATCGGGTCTTAGCGGGAATCATTTTTCGTGGATAATATTTGCTCACGATTTCAAAAACTTTATCAGGATGATCTAGTTGGAGATAGCGAATCAAAAATTGAACGTCATCCTTATCATGCGAATCGAATCTGGCCGAAAGACATTTCATGGCCAGCATATAATCGGCAGTCGGTGCCCACACCCGTAAATTTGAAAGGTTAAGGATATTTTTACGAGGTGGATCTATGTGGAAATAAGCCTTCGCAGCATCATTTAACCAGTGAGGCTCTACACCACAGCGATGAGCCACAGAAACACACGCCTGGCGAATTTCCTTGGTAGGTTTAAAAATGCCATCAATATCTTTGGTGGCTTTGCGGGCATTAAAAACCAAACACATGACTGCTCCTCCGCAAATTCCGACTTCCCCAATCACATCCTTAGCGCGGAGCTCTTCATTGAGCGCTTCGAATAAACTTACAATTTTCTTAGCATTCAGCATGGGTTATGCTCTGGAAAGAAAGTTATTAAGCACAAAGATATTTCGTTTACGAAAAGGTAATGGAGATTCTATGAGGGCCATTGCTTTAAGATTCTCGCTTTCAGAAACAAACCATGGAGTGGATAGAGTTTGGACCCCATCGCACCACCAAGGGATCGTCAAACCATTTTCTAAACAAAGAGATTCTACCGTAGATGCCAAAAGGGCGCGGATCCGAAGAGATATTCCGGGGCGAGGAGGCGTTTCAATAAGTGAGATATCTTGATCATGCCGAAAGGTATCCACAAATTCAAAAAGCCAATATTTCCATGAAGCTTCCCCCTCTTCGGCGATCCGCAAAGAAATTGCTTCGATAGAATCATGATGATGCCGAAAATAATTCGTAATTACCTGTTCAATGCCTTTAGGAGGGAATTTAAGGGCGCGCGCGATCTTTTTAAGACTCGAGAGCCGCCAATCATGGTGCCCTGTTTCCATTAGTTGCAATGTTTTATAAGAAATAGAAGCCATCTTTGCCAACCTCCGTTGGGAAAGTTTGTTTTTAACCCGCACCTCACAAAGCACCTTCATACCCATAACACTATATGACGTATTATATTACGTCAAGAAAGCTTTTACACACAGGATAAGTAGATGCGCGAAATGGAATCGGTAACTCCATAATGAGTCTCAAAGTGGAATTAGTAACTCGATTTTTTAAGCCGCCCGAAAGGATTTTTTCCTCTTTGTATCACTTTGCGCGAGATATTGAGAGTTTGTATTCATTCCTTAAAATCCGCCTTTGCTTTTTCTAACGCTTGTTTCCATTCATCGACATTCTGTGCATGATCTAGAAGAATTGATAATTGCCAGAATGTGCTATGGGTTTGAGGGGGAATGGATTCACGACTAGCCAAGATGATTGATGCTGGGAATTTTGATTCGATAAATTGAAGGGTCTCATGGGCCATCTCCGCATTTGTCATACGGCGATAAGCCGAAAAGGTCGAACGGACGGCCCCATCGCGCCACCGGAATAAAATGCCTTCGGCAGTCTGACCGCAAGCTATTTTTCCTCGATGAAAAAATTTGCCGTGAAGACTCCAATAATAGGTGCTGCGACCGAAACCTCCCTTGTGAAATAGATGATTACAGGGTGTATGATAAAGCCCTTCATAAACAGAACCTATTTCGTTGGATCGGATTCCTCGATCTTTCTTGCTAAACGTGATGCCGAATAATTTTCCTTCGAGCATAGAATGCGTTTCCATACATTTTGCACAAATAAGTCCATAGTCGGTTTGCACATACGATAATATTGCCGTGTGAACGGCAAAAAGGAGTAAACAGATACCCACAAAGCACCAAAATATCACTTTGCGTTTTCCGCAGCTTCTTGCCACCCTGTGATAGTGGTGGTGTGCGAGATTTTGGGAATTCATTTTAATTTGTATGATGGAGCGTTTGTAGAACTCCACCCTAGTTTAAATTGGTAAGGACCGTTATTTTCGGCGAAAAAATGGAATTTATGTCCGTCGGTTGTAATCACTTCAACTTCTCTCGGTTGCGAATAACTACACCGAGCATGAACCACTAAGGAAGTTGCTGAATCAGCAGGCATA